>NZ_URNN01000078.1 GCF_900549175.1 uncultured Prevotella sp.
AACGATAATTTTTCTTCGTCAGTATAATACTTGACTGCTTTTTTCATCTTGATAATGTTTTTTTAGAACTGTCAAGTTATTCAGTACACTACACCATCAGTATCTTGCGGCCATACTTATAGTTGCTATCGAAACATTCACTAACCGGCGGCTCCCGTTATTGATAAAATTCCGTTCCTTTGCAGCGCAAATTTTAAAACATAAGAAAATGAACTATCCTTTGATTACATGGAGCCTCATCGTGGGCATGATAACCGTGATTATCATGGTGCGTTTCGTCATTGCCTCAGGCATCAGACGCAGGAACCGCCATCCTTTGGTGGAGATTGGAAGCGAGCGTGAAGAGTTTTTCGTTCCGGGAGACCCGGTCAACAGTGATGACTATGATGACGAAGACTGACAACCGCCGGCCGACATCGCAGGAGCTGTGCTTCTTCCTGTCGCGCTATTGCTCGTGGCTGCTCGGATGCGGCGCCACGTGCATAAGGCTTGAGAAGAACGTGACGCGCATGGCACAGGCCTACGGCAAGGAGACCGACATGACCATCATGCCCCGCCACGTCCATATCTCGGTGTGGGAGAAGGGCACGGCCGACACCGTCACGTCGATAGCCTCGATGCACCACTGCCCCACCAGCTTCAACATGAACAGCCGCCTGAGCGAGCTTAGCTGGGAGGTGGCCGACGGTAAAATAAGCTTCGACGAAGCCATCGGGCGTTTCGACCGCATCATCTCCGATGACAACCAGAACCGATGGACGGTGCTTCTACTCGTCGCCTTCGCCAACGCATCGTTCTGCCGGCTCTTCGGCGGTGACGCCGCAGCCATGGCGACAGTGGCCGCGGCGACCATGGCGGGCTATTACATCAAGCAACTGCTTCTCTCCCGCGGGCTCGACCTGCGGATTGTGTTCATCGCCTGCGCGTTCGTCTCGGCCGTTCTCGGTGCGACGGGGCGTCTGTTCGCCATCGGCACAACCCCGTCGGTGGCCCTCGGAACGAGCGTGCTCTATCTCGTGCCGGGCATTCCGTTCCTCAATTCGTTCAGCGACATGCTCTGCCGCCACTACATCTGCTCCATCTGCCGCTTCGCCGACGCCCTCGTGCTGACGGCCTGTCTCTCGGCCGGACTGTGCTGCGCCATGCTGCTGATGGACGTGGGGATGTTCTGAATAATGAACATCAGAAAACAGGGAAACATAAACAACAATATATCTATAATGTGTAGCAATTCTCTTCAAGACGCATTGTTCGCGGCGATTGCCGCCATCGGTTTTGCGGCGATAAGCAATCCGCCGCGACGGGCATACATCTATTGTGCCCTCATTGCGGCCATCGGCCACTCACTCAGATACATGCTCATCAACGGCGACATCGCCCACATCAACATCGTCGTGGCCACTCTTCCGGCCTCGCTGTTCATCGGTACGCTCGCCGTATTCATGGCACCGATGGCAAAGACACCGGCCGAGACATATCTCTTTCCGGCGCTGCTGCCGATGATACCCGGAATATATGCCTATCGGGCGTTCGGGTCGCTGGCGGCGTGCATGCTTCAGGAGAGTCAGGAGGCGTTCGGAACATACTTCTATCTCTTCGTCCACAACGCCCTCACCGCCACCGGAATAATACTATGCATGGTTACCGGCGCTACGCTGCCTATATTCATATTCAAAAAAATCGCCTTCCAAGCAACAAGATAGCCGCCAAATGGCTATCTTTGCAGTCAAGTAACAATTCAGAACGGCAACACCTACTTATCAAGATGGAACTGCGTCAACTAAGATATTTCGTGAAAGTGGCCGAGACGCTCAACTTCTCCGAAGCGGCCAAAGTGCTGTGCATAACCCAAAGCACGCTGTCACAACAAGTGAAACAGCTCGAAAACGAGCTGGGCACCACGCTACTCGTACGGAGCAGTCATAGCGTAGCCATGACCGAAGCCGGCCGCGAGCTCCTGCCCTACGCCCAGAAGACGCTGCGCGAGGCGGAGCTCTGCAAAACGCGCATCAGCGACCTCAACAGCCTTGCGGCCGGCACGCTCAACATCGGCGTGACCTATTCGTTCAGCCCGATACTGACCGAAACACTCATCACCTTCGTGCGGATGTACCCCAAAATCAAGCTGAACATCTTCTACAAGCCCATGACAGAGCTTATGGAACTGCTCCGCGAACGCGAGGTTGACTTTGCACTCGCCTTCCGCCCCACGCGCCACATCGACGGCGTGGAGTCTCACATCATCTTCCAAAACTGCCTTTCGGCCATCGTCAGCACGAGCCATCCGCTGGCCAGCCACGACAGGGTGACCATTGCGGAACTGGAAAAATACGACCTCGCCCTGCCGTCGAAGGGTCTTCAGGCACGCAACGCCTTCGAGCATATCGTCACCCCGTACAACAAGTTCCGCATACGCATAGAACTGAACGAGGTGAACATCCTCCTGAAACTCATACGCCAGAGCAAGTTCGTCTCCGTGCTCGCCGAGGCCACCATCCACAACGAGACGGGCGTGAAGGCTATCCCGCTCGACATTCCTGACAACGAGATGAGCGGCTGCGTACATACGCTGAAGGACACGTATCACAAGAAATCCATGCTTGAGTTCATCCGGCTGCTCAACGAGTCGCTTGCCGTAAAGGAACGGCAGAACGCGTGGATTGAGAAATAATCATGGTGCCCTGTTATATTAAAATATGAAAATGAAAACAGACGATGTGCAACATAACATTCATGCCAACAGAGTCATGTTACCCAACACCTTGCTGTTTAAGGAGGTGGAGAGAATTTTGGCCGGCGGACAGTCGGTCAAGCTGAAGGTAACAGGAAACAGTATGCTCCCCTTCATTGTCGGAGGACGTGACTGCGTACTTATCCAACAACATTCCGGAATCGAAGCATTACAGGTAGGGCAGATTGTCTTGGCACATTTGCCTGACAGACGGTATGTACTGCACCGCATAGTCCGTATCTGCGGAACGGAAATCACCCTGATGGGAGACGGCAACCTCCGGGGAACAGAATGTTGCCGGTTTTCCGATATAATGGGAGTTGTCACAAAAATCATCCGCAACGGCCGTTATGTCAACTGCGACACAAAACTTGAAAGGTATAAGGCGGAGCTATGGGGCAGACTGCTCCCCATCCGCCGGTATTTGCTATATATATACAGACGGATATGAATATAAAGGATGGAATGAGTATAATAGAGGGGACAAGATGGCTATGGAACACCTCAAGGGGCTACCATTCTTCCATTTTTACGGCCATCCTTGCCGGAACGGCACGTATCGGCGTGTCCCTCACGTTCGTCTGGCTCAGTAAACACCTGATAGACATCGCCACCCGACAGACCGCCGGAAACATAACCACGGGGCTGGCGGCCATGGCCGGATGCGTTGTCCTGCAACTATTGCTGTCCTCATCTGTCAGCCGCCTCTATGCTCATACGGAGATCAGCCTGCGCAACAAACTGCGGCAATGTCTGCTCGAACATATTCTGAAAAGCCGGTGGAACGGGCGTGATCCCTTCCATTCCGGCGACATGACCAACCGCATGGAAAAAGACGTATATACAGTGACAGGTCTGCTGGCCGGTTCCATCCCTTCGGCAGTAATCACGTTATTCCAGTTGACAGGTGCGGCACTGTTCCTGTTCTGCCTCGACCCGCGACCGGCTGTTGTCATCCTCTTCATCATGCCATTGGCATTGCTGTTCAGCAAGTTCTATATGAAACGTATGCGACAACAGACACGTGAGATACGTGCCATGGACAGCCGTTTGCAAAGCCATTTGCAGGAAAGCCTGCAACACCGCACACTGATTTCCACCTTAGAATATACCCCGATGGCGGCGGGCACGACGGCCGCCCTACAGTCGGGACTGAAAAGGCTGGTGATGCGGCGCAACTCGTTTTCAATCTTTTCAAGTTTCATGGTGCAGGCGGGATTCGCCCTCGGCTATGTCACCGCCTTTGCATGGGGCATAAAAGGCTTGAACGACGGAACCGTAACATTCGGCACGATGACAGCTTTCCTGCAGTTAGTGGCACAAGTGCAACGCCCCATTGTAGAACTGAGCAGGCTATTTCCGGCCTTCATCAATGCACAGACTTCTATAGAAAGGATTAACGAACTCACCTCCATGCCATTAGAAGAACAAGGATGTCCCGTAATATTGGAAGGCATGGCCGGCATCCGTATGGAGAATGTCACTTTTGCCTATCCTGACGGGAAGCGTAAAGTGATAGAACACTTCACACACGATTTCGAGCCGGGCAGCCTGACTGCCATACTCGGAGAAACAGGCAGCGGAAAGAGCACATTGGTAAGGCTTGTACTGGCACTGCTGCAACCAGACGGAGGGAGCATCACATTGTACGACCAAAACCGTTCTGTACCAGCTTCACCGCTTACACGGGGAAATTTCGTGTATGTCCCGCAAGGTAATACACTTGTCAGCGGAACATTGCGCGACAACCTGCTGTTAGGCAACCCGGAAGCTACCGACGCACAGATGTGGGAAGCACTGCATACGGCGGCGGCCGATTTTGCACATGAACTGCCACAAGGTCTGGACACCCCCTGCGGCGAGATGGGAACAGGAATGAGCGAAGGGCAGGCACAACGCATAGCCATCGCACGCGGACTGCTTCGCCCCGGTAACATCGTCCTGTTGGATGAGCCTACCTCCGCACTCGATTCAGATACCGGACAAACACTGCAGGAACGCCTCCAACACGCCATCCGAGGCAAGACTCTAATCATCATCACCCATCAAGAACAGACAGCACGGCTCTGCAACGCCGTTATACGGATGAAATGTGAAGCACCAAAGAAATCATAGTCAAACAAGAAAGAGGCTGTGTCAAAATAAAGCTCATGCACATTTTGACACAACCTCTTTCTATTTTTCAGGGATTTCCATATTTTCATTTCAGTCTGATCACCCACTTCTCTATATTCCTCGTCTCTGAAGAGAAGTTCAGACCGATGTGAAACACCGTTGTGCCATCGGTGCTGAAAGGAAGAGAATACCCCTTGTCCGTAATCTGCCGAAGTGCATCTTCTGCCGTGCCATCGAGTTTGAATTCCATTATGTATGTATAGCCCCGGCTTTGCAGCACCATGTCGATGCGCCCGCAACTCGTGTGGTATTCGGCACGCACATACATGCCGAGCAACTTGAAGAGGATAAACAGGACATTCTGGTAATGGTTCTCCAAATCCTTCACAAGTTCGTAAGGGGTGTCGGAGAAGAAGCTCTTCAGGCGGGTGAGGAAGGCATCCGGCCGCCCGGCACGCAGCTCCTGCACAAATTTCTGTACGTGGAACGGGGCCTCAACAGGATTCAGTGACGTATAATAAGGAAGCAGGAAACGGAAGAACCCATCCTCCACCTCGGCATTGGGGAAGCCCAAGCGATAAGTGCGGAATTCCGGGTCATAATCCTTAATCGTCAGATACCCGCTTTGGTATATCACCGGTATGGGGTTGGTAGAGGCGACATCAACACTATTGAGCACGTCTTCAGTGACATATTCGTCAGACATGCGCTCCAAGCTGTAGTTCTGCGTGCGGAGCAGATGGACCAGATAAGTGGGTGTGCCCGTCTCGAACCAGTAGCTGCCGAAGGCGTTGGCATCGAAGGCGTTCAGTACACTGAACGGGTTGTAAATGCCCGGCATACCGGCCGTGAAATGGTAACCGTCGTAAAGACGGGTCATCTCGACCGTTATATCATCGACCGACATGTCCAACTCTGCGGCCATACGCTCCATATACGCGCCAAAGTCGCGTTGGAGCTCGGCACCCGTGATGCCGCATATCTCATGGTAGTCCTTGCGCATGGAGATGTCCTTCAGATTGTTCAGGTCGCTGAACACGCTCACCTTGCCGAATTTGGTGACACCAGTCAGCATGGCGAACTTGATGTACTGGTCACCCGACTTCAATGCACCGTAGAAAGCCTTCAACGTGTTGCGATAGGATTCCTGAAGTTCGGGATTGCCTATGGCCTGAAGCATCGGCTTGTCATATTCGTCTATCAGAATGGCTACACGCTTACCCGTCTTTTCGCAGGCCCGCTGTATGATACCGAGAAAACGGAGCGACAGTGAACGTTCCGACTCCCTTGCGCCATACAACACCTCCCACTGGGAAAGCGCATTGTCCAGAATCTCTTCAAGTGCCCCGGGCGACTCGTATTTCTGAGTGTTCAAGTCAAGATGCAGTACAGGATATTTATCCCACTTCTGTTCCAAACCGGCGATGGCAAGCCCCTCGAACAAATCGCGCCGACCATCAAAATAGGAATGAAGGGTGGAAAGCAACAGGCTCTTGCCGAAACGGCGGGGACGGGAAAGAAAATAATAACGCCCGGTAGTGACAAGTTTATACACCACCTCCGTCTTGTCAACGTAAAGATAACCGTCTTTACGGAGACTCTCGAAATTCTGGATGCCTATCGGCAAGTTTTGAAGTGCCATGATTGCTATTGTTTGTTTGTTAAAGCAAAGATACGATATTTATCCGAATATACGTTTCAAAAAAGAAGTTTTTTGTTCCTTTTCTTCATGAACCTCTTGTAAATAGCGCCAGTAACCACACTTATTGTGAATCACCTCATAAATAAATGTACTATTATTCTGATTTCGGTTGATTATTCCAAAAATTTTTCATAACTTTGTAACCCGAACTACTAAAAACAAAAGACAATGAAACAAGCCATCATACTGATAACATCAGTCGTGCTCTACCTGACCGCCAGCGCACAGGAGAAGCGACTCTACGACTTCGTTGTGCCGCACGACGGCACTTTCCGTCAGGCACTTGACGCCGCAAACGGCCGTAAAGACACGACAAGAAGATACCGCATCTTCGTCATGCAGGGCGACTACACCATACCCACCGAAGGCACGACAACCGGCGGTGACGGCAAGGAATACGGCGACCCACGCTCGTATCTGAAAGCACCAAATACGTCGATTGTGGGCGAAGACCGCGACCTCACGACACTCACCAACACCGTTCCGGAACCGACATGGGACAACGGCTTCGGATGCGCCAACCCATTGGAGGGCATCGGGCGCGGCGATGTGCTCATCATCGAGCGCCAGAGCCACAGCACCTATCTGCAGGACATCACCATGCGCAGCGGCATGGGCGACCAAACGGGCCGCAACATCGTGCTGCACGACCGCTCCGACCTTACCATTGCCAAAAACATCTGCATCTGGGGATATCAGGATACGTACGTGAGCAACAACCAAAACGGCCGTTTCTATTTCGACGGCGGCATAATCCGCGGACGCACGGACTATATCTGCGGCAAGGGCGACGTCGTATATAACGGAGTGACATTCCAACAGTGCGGCCGCGGCGGATATCTCGCCGTGCCCTCGGTGGCGCGCCGCTACGGCTACGTCATGCTCTCATGCCACATCAAGAGCGAGACACCTGACGTCACCTATTATCTTGGCCGCCCGTGGGGAAAGGGCACTCCGCGTGCCGTATGGATAGACACACGAGTGGACCGCAGCCCCATAACGAAAGACAAGCGCGGATATAACGGATGGGCGGACATGAGCGGCGGCTGGCCGGCACTGTTCACCGAATACAGGACACACCTCACCACGGGCGAAATGCTCGACCTCAGCGGCCGCCGCGCGATGTATGTGGACAAGGAAGGCAACAAACACGCCAACCATCCAGTACTCACCGACAGCGAAGCCGCCGAATACACCCTTGCCAACGTCATGGGTGACTGGCATCCGGAAGAGCTCACGCGCGATGCAGCGAAACCCACAGACGTAAGAATAAAGAAAGGAAAACTGATATGGAAAGGCTCCGATGACGCGCTGCTCTATGCCATCTGCCGCAACGGGAAGGTGGTTGACTTCACGACAAAGACATCATACAGGATAAAGAAAGGCAACACTACCGACCGCTGGGCCGTGCGCGCTGCCAACCAAATGGGCGGACTAGGCGAGCCCGCTGAGGCAAACAGTGTCACTTGCGGGCACGTTGCCTCATCCTCAACCATTTCTCACGGGCCACTGCCTGCATATCCGTATCTGTATCATTCTCGTCAACAATTTCCACCCCGAGCATGGTCTCTATGACATCCTCCATTGTAACGATGCCGCGCAAACATCCGTATTCATCCGTTACTACGGATATATGTTCTTTTTGTTCAAGCATTTTCTCCCAAATACCAGATACCGGCTCATTTTCATAGAATGACAATATTGGACGTACTATCTCCGAAAGCTTGACATCAAGTTTGTTTTCCGACAACTTCTCAAGCACTGTGGCACGAAGTATGTATCCGGTGATGTAATCACGATTGTCACGGTACACCGGTATGCGCGAATAACTGAAATCCTTGTCCCGGAAATCTCCGAATGTCATACTCTCATCCGCCGATTCCACAACAATATTAGGAGTCATTATTTCTTTGGCCGTAACATTTACAAGTTTAATGAAACTTTGTATTATCTTGTTCTCCTTTGCCTTGAACACACCTTCCTCCACACCAACATTCACCATTGCCGACACTTCTTCGCGACTGACGGACTGTTGGCGGTTTTTAGATGAAAACAAACGGGTAATAAGCTCTGACAATAATACAAGAGGGTAAGTTATTATCTCTAAAAAACGAATAATGCCAGTTACAGGTATTGCAAGCGAACGCCAGTAAGTGGCACCTATAGTCTTGGGGATTATCTCGGAAAACACCAAAATGAGCAATGTGAGAACAGCCGATACAATACCGAAATATTCCTGACCGAATATTTTTACCGATTCCGAACCGACCCCGGCAGCCCCAATGGTATGGGCTATGGTATTAAGAGACAGGATGGCTGCCACCGGACGGTCTATATTGTTCTTATACTCCTTCAACCTTACAGCGGCTTTCACCCCCTGTTCTTCTTTCATTGATATGAACGACAAAGGCGTAGACAGCAGGACCGCTTCAAGAACCGAACACAAAAAAGAAAGTGCAAGCGCACCGAATAGATAGAAAAATATAAGTATCATATATTAGTATAATTTTTTTTTGTGATGACAATGACCTCTGTCGGATTTTCCAGGCATCAGCCAAATCACCCTCAGACGAACACCACTCCACGACTTCCTGTCATGATTGTCGTCAGTTTATCCGATTGCAAAAATAAGCATAAATCTATATTCATGCAATACTATCCGGCACAAACGTTGTTAAACTGTATAAAAAACTGTAATCACAAAAATTCCTACTCAATAATGATACCCGACACCTGCACTTATAGCACGGCAGAGATATAATATCGTTTATCCATCGGTCCCCCACCAACCGGTCAACGGATTTCCCCGCCGCGCAAGAACACCCGGCTTATTACCGGTGTGGTATAAGCGTAAGGGATAAAATCGAGCGACGGTATCGGTCGGGTTATATAGAAATTGGCAACTTTCCCCACGCTTATCGAACCGTAATCGCGGCTCAACCCCATGGCGCAGGCAGAATTGAGCGTGGCGGCATTGAACGCCTCTTCCGGCAGGAGCCGCATCTTGATACAGGCCAGCGACACTACAAACTTCATGTCACCGGAAGGCGTGGAACCGGGATTGTAGTCGCTCGCCACAGCAAATGGCAAACCGCTGTCAATGATACGGCGGCCGGGGGCAAAGGGCATGTTGAGGAAGAACGACGTTCCGGGCAAGGCGGTAGATATTGTGCCGGAGCCCTGCAACATACTTATATCGGCTTCGGTCATGCTCTCCAGATGGTCCACCGACAGGGCACCATGCTCCACGGCCACACGGACACCGCCCGAATCGGCCAGCTCCTGTCCGTGAATTTTGGGGCGCATGCCCCACCGGGCACCGGCCTCGAGTATGCGAGCAGTGTCTTCAGGAGTGAAAAAGCCCTCGTCGCAGAACACGTCGATATAGTCGGCCAGACGCTCACGCCCCACTTCGGGAATCATCTCATTAATAACAAGGTCTACATAATCATCCTTACGCCCCGCATACTCACGTCCCACGGCATGGGCACCGAGGAATGTGCTCACCACCTTCAGCGGCGACGTATCGGCTATGCGGCGTATCACACGGAGCATTTTCAGTTCGTCGGCGGTATTAAGCCCGTAGCCGCTCTTTATCTCTACAGCTCCCGTGCCCTTGCCTACAATCTCGCGGACGCGGCACATGGCCTGACGGTAAAGTTCATCTTCAGAAAGTTCGTGCAAACGGTCGGCCGAGTTGAGTATTCCCCCACCCCTGCGGGCTATCTCGGCATAACTCAACCCGCGTATCTTGTCTACAAACTCATGCTCGCGGCTGCCGGCATAGACAAGATGTGTATGGCTGTCGCAGAACGACGGCAGAACCATCCCGCCGCCGGCATCAACCACGTCCAAACCTTCTTTGTCTTCATATCCGGTCGAGGGAAGATCTGCCGCACTGCCGAAATCGGCTATGAGACCGTTTTCTACATACAGGAAAGCATCGTCGATGCCCTCAAACACACACATATCCCGACCTGCAAGCTGCAAGCGCCCGTGACGCTCTATGCCTGCAAGACGGGATATGTTCTTGACTAACAGTGATGTCATTGAATCAATAGAATATTTTTCAGAAAAATACAATACCGTTACTTACGTATGAACTCGATGGAGCGCTCGATGTATGGGTACATCAGCTCGTCGTTGAGTATGAAAGGCACCACCTTGCGGTACTCGTCGTATATCTCCATGATGCGCGGCGATGACTTCAACGGCTGGCGGAAGTCGAGAGCCTGCATGGCATTGAACAGTTCTATGGCCAACACGCGCTCGGTATTGAGCACCACCTTATACAACTTGATGGCCGCATTGGCTCCCATACTTACGTGGTCTTCCTGATCCTGACAGGAGGGTATGCTGTCCGTGGATGACGGCATGGCCAACGATTTGTTGAGACTGACCACCGATGCGGCAGTGTATTGTGTAATCATGAAACCGCTGTTAACACCCGGCGTGGCCACGAGAAAACTCGGCAGTCCGCGCGTACCGGACACGAGGCGGTAGATACGGCGTTCGGAGATATTGGCCAGTTCGCTCAATGCTATGGAAAGGAAATCTATCGGTAGTGCAATGGGTTCGCCGTGGAAGTTGCCCGCCGAGATGATAAGGTCATCATCGGGACACACGGTGGGATTGTCGGTAGCCGAGTTTATTTCCGTGTCGATAACCGAACGCACATAACGTATGGTGTCCTTCACGGCTCCGTGCACCTGAGGCACGCAACGGAATGAGTACGGATCCTGCACGTGGGCCTTGGAGCGGCTGATAATCTCGCTGCCTTCGAGCAGTTCACGCATACGGGCGGCCGTCTCTATCTGTCCCTGATGCGGACGCACGGCATGCACGGCGTGTGTGAAAGGCTCTATCAGTCCGTCGTATGCATCAAGCGACACGGCGGCTATCTTGTCAGCCCAGTCGCTCAACCGCCCTGCCTGCAGCAGTGCCCAAACAGCATAGGCACTCATATTCTGTGTGCCGTTGAGTAGTGCCAGCCCCTCCTTGGATGCCAGTTCTATCGGCTTCCAACGCAGCTTCTTCAACAGTTCGGCTCCCGACATCAGCTTGCCTTTATATTCCACCTCACCCAATCCGACAAGCGGCAGGCAGAGATGCGCCAGAGGCACAAGGTCGCCGGAAGCGCCGAGCGAACCCTGACGGTAAACCACGGGGTAGACATCATTGTTGAAGAAACGTACGAGCTGTTCCACGGTATCGGTCTTGCAACCGGAATATCCGTAACTGAGCGACTGTATTTTCAGCAACAGCATTATCTTCACTATGTCGTTCGGCACACGCTCGCCTGTGCCGCAGGCATGCGACTTCATCAAGTTTATCTGCAACTGCGTGAGCTGGTCCTTGCCTATCGACACGTTGCAGAGCGAACCGAAGCCCGTTGTCACACCATATACAGGCTGGCTGCTTGTACGGATTTTCTCGTCAAGATATTCGCGGCAGCGCTCAATGCGGCTCACAGCATCATAACTGAGTTCAAGTTTGTAACCCTGATATATTATTTCGCCGATTCTTTCTATCGTAAGATGGTCGGCACTTATCTTGTGAATCATATTCTTATTCTTTTAAGGAATTATAGGAGTTATCGCTCCCTCTATCACATCGTCCTCCACCAGATTCGGCATTGTCACCCGCAATTCCGGGGTGCGTTCCATCTCACGGCGAATGGCATCCATTGAGCCGGTGTTGCGTGCCCACGAACGGCGGGCAATGCCGTTGTTGACATCCCAGAAAAGCATTTCGCGGATGCGGCGGTCGGCATCTTCACTACCGTCGATGACCATTCCGAAACCTCCGTTTATCACTTCGCCCCAGCCAACGCCTCCGCCATTGTGCAGACTAACCCAAGTGGCACCACGGAAGGCATCGCCGATGACATTCTGCACAGCCATGTCGGCACAGAACTGCGAACCGTCATATATATTGGATGTCTCGCGGAAGGGCGAGTCCGTGCCCGAGACATCGTGATGGTCGCGTCCGAGAACGACCGGACGGCTTATCCTGCCACTGCGTATTGCCTCGTTGAAAGCGAGTGCTATGCGGGCGCGTCCTTCGGCATCGGCATAAAGTATGCGCGCCTGCGACCCCACGACAAGATTGTTGCGTCCGGCCTCACGTATCCAGTGGAGGTTATCGGCCAGCTGCCCTCGTATGTCATCGGGAGCGGAAGAAAGCATGTCTTCAAGAACGGCGGCGGCAAGACGGTCGGTCTCTGCAAGGTCTTCAGGGTTGCCTGAAGAGCATACCCAGCGGAACGGCCCGAAGCCATAGTCGAAGAACATCGGCCCCATGATGTCCTGCACATAAGAGGGATAACGGAAATGGGTGTCATCAGCCATAATGTCGGCTCCGGCACGGCTTGCCATCAGCAGGAAGGCATTGCCGTAGTCGAAGAAGTACATGCCGCGGGCGGTAAGTTTGTTTATGGCGGCCACCTGACGGCGGAGCGACGCAAACACCCGCTCACGGAATTCGTCAGGCTGTTCGGCCATCATCCGCTTCGAGTCCTCAAGCGTCATGCCCACGGGATAATAACCTCCGGCATAGGGATTGTGGAGCGAAGTCTGGTCGCTGCCGAGGTCAACGTTGATGCCTTCGGCGGCAAGCCGCTCCCAAAGGTCGACCACATTGCCCACATACGCCATCGACACCGTGCGCCTCTCGCTGACGGCACGACGCACGGCGGGTATAAGTTCGTCAAGATTGTCGTGCAATTCGTCCACCCAGCCCTGATCGTATCTCTTCCGTGCCGCCAACGGATTTATTTCCGCCGTCACACTCACCACGCCGGCTATATTTCCGGCTTTGGGCTGCGCTCCCGACATGCCGCCAAGCCCCGACGTAACGAAAAGCATGCCGCGTATGCTCTCCTGCCCGTCTTTGAGACGCTTGCGGGCGGCATTTAGCACGGTGATGGTAGTGCCGTGGACGATGCCCTGCGGACCGATATACATATACGACCCGGCCGTCATCTGTCCGTATTGGCTCACACCAAGAGCGTTGCAGCGCTCCCAATCGTCGGGCTTGGAGTAGTTTGGAATCACCATGCCGTTGGTCACCACCACACGGGGCGCCCCCTTGTGCGACGGGAACAGTCCGAGCGGATGTCCGGAATACATCACGAGTGTCTGCTCGTCGGTCATCTCGCTGAGATATTTCATTGTCAGGCGATACTGTGCCCAGTTCTGAAACACGGCACCGTTGCCGCCATAGGTAATCAGTTCGTGCGGATGCTGCGCCACAGCCTTGTCAAGGTTGTTTTGAATCATCATCATGATGGCTGCCGCCTGCTCCGAACGATGCGGATATTCGTCTATCGGACGGGCATACATCTCATAGCGCGGACGGTAACGATACATGTAAATACGCCCGTAGCGGCGCAACTCCTCGGCAAACTCCGGTGCCAACTGTGCATGCAGATGCTTCGGGAAATAGCGCAGTGCATTGCGCAGAGCCAGCTTCTTCTCGTCGGGCGTAAGTATGTCCTTACGCTTGGGCGCATGGTTTATCTCAGTGTCGTATGCCTGCGGTTCCGGCAGACAGTCGGGTATTCCGGCACGTATGTCATCTACAAATTCCTGATGTGTCATAGTGGGTTATTGTTTTAAATTGTTTATTCTGTCTTCTGTTATCTTCATTATCTCCCGCTCGGCCTTGTCTGCCTCGGCCATAAGAGCGGCGGCTTCGGCTGTCAGCGCATCGGCAGCAGCACGGTCGGCAAGGCCGGAAACATTGATTTTGACATTCAGACCGGCACCGAACACAGCCGCCCGTGCGGCAAGCGCCCCAACACCGGCATCGGAAACACTGTTGGGATTGCCATCAAGAGCCATTGCACGGCAGATGTCGAACACCTTTACAGATGCCTTCATGGTCTGCAACGGCACATGGGCTGCATACAATGTGGCTGCCTCAAGAGCTTCGGCACGTGCCTTACGGTCTTCTTCGGTTTTCTTCGGCATGGCCAACGCCGACATTATGCGGTTGAAAGCTGCCGTATCTTCGTCAACGAGATGAAGCAGCTCAGTCATGAGCCGCTGTCCGCGCTCCGCCCAACAGCCAAACTCATCCCAACGGTCATCCCATCCGGCCTTATGGCTCGACAGGTTGGCAACCATCGTGCCAAGGGCGGCACCGAGTGCCCCCATATATGCCGATATCGTGCCACCGCCCGGGGCCGGACTTTCACGCGATGTCTCCTCTGCAAACTCTCTGACAGTAAGGTCGGCAAGCCGGCATGCGCCAGACTTTCCGGCATCTTCAAGCATGTATTCTATAACCTTTTCACGCGGATTGAATGGCTTGAGGTCATCAAGTCCCATGCTTTTCACGGCTATCTTTATCAAGTCTTCTTCGGGAATACCGGCCGAACGATGTTGCTTGGCAAGGAAATACTTACCTGCATCTGTCAATGTCTTCTTGGGGATGAGTCCCACAATCTCGGTACCAGTGACACGTATGCCCCTGTTTTGGGCACAGCGGCACACCTCGTCGAAAGCCACATGAAGCGGTGTTACGGCAAGATTGGTCATATTCATCGAAACCTGGGCTATGCCGTATTCGTCGATATACCACCCGATGGCTTTGGTGCACTTCAGCGTGCCGGGTTTCATTACCGGTTGTCCGTTGGCATCCTTCACCACTTTACCCACTATCGGGTTCCCCTCACGCACGGGGCGGCCTTTCTCCCTTACATCGAATGCAATGGCGTTGGCACGGCGTGTGGATGTCGTGTTCAGGTTATAGTTCACGGCTATAAGGAAGTCGCGTGCTCCCACCGCGGTACATCCCGTACGCTCTACGGCCTCGTCAACGGGACGTGCCCCGAAATCGGGCTGACGCCCCTCCGTTGTCAGTTTCTCGGCCAATGCCTCATATTCTCCTTCGCGGCATACGGCCAGATTCTTTCTCTCCGACGTAAAGGCGGCGGCCTCGTAGCAATAGCACGGTATGGCCAGTTCATCGGCTATGCGGCGTGCCAACTTACGTGCCAGTGCGGCGCACTCTTCGAGTGTGATACCCGACACGGGGATGAGCGGGAGAACATCGGTGGCACCCATACGCGGATGTGCCCCGTGATGGTGGCGCATGTCGATGAGCTTTCCGGCACATCTCACAGAACGGAACGCCGCCTCCACCACGGCATCGGGTTCGCCCACAAACGTCACCACGGTACGGTTGGTAGCCTCTCCGGGGTCGACATCAAGCAGTCTTACACCCTTCACGCTCTCAATTTCATCTGTTATCTGCTTTATTATTTGCATGTTGCGCCCCTCACTGAAATTGGGCACACACTCCACTATTTGTTTTTCGTAAGCCATAATACGGTAAAAATTATATGTTTCTTCTGCAAA
>NZ_URNN01000079.1 GCF_900549175.1 uncultured Prevotella sp.
CCGCTCTATTTCGAGAAAAAAGAAATGTTAAATTTTAAGAATTATCAGGACAAAAGGCATGATTACCAAGACCAAAAGCATATATCCCCAAATGGCAAAAACATTGATTGGCAATCGCTTATTTTGTATGGCACCGGACTTTATGATTATTTCTTCTTCCACATGTGTTCGCAATACAATAAAAAAGCACTATCTTTGTAACCATAAAAATACAAACAAACATAACAAAACCATGGCAAAGAACAAAAAGCAACAGCAACAGACATTCCTTTCGCCGGAAAAATATATCAAACAGAAGGCACGCTCACTGAAAATAAAGGCTTGCTACATTACAAAAGACCATGAGAAGTATGGCCTTGGCCATATCGTCGTCGCACGCGAGCATAACGGCGGCAAGATTACAGCCGGCTTTTATCTGATTGACAAATTCTGCCTTGGTGTGAAAAATACGTTCTATCGGTTCAGGATGGAGGATTATGAATTTAAGGAAGTGCTGGACAATATGAACGAAATCGGTATCAAGGAGATAGGCTATGAGGAAGCCCATAACCTCATCTACGGAGCAGTTGAGTTTGCTGAGGAGGCAGGCATCGAACCGCACAAAAACTTTGCGGTCACGCAGTATATACTGGAAGAGGACAACGACGATGTGCCGCTGATAGAATATGAATACGGCAAGAACGGCAAACACTATCTCATGGCAAACAACTATCTGGAAGCAAGCCGGTATATTCCGTTATTGCGGAAAAATTTGGGAGAGGACTTTGAATATACCATAGATACAGAGGATTATGATTATGACGATGAAGTTGATGATGATTCTGATTTCCATGAATATTTGAAAGACCATCCGATGTTCAAAAGATACGGTCCCGATACCGTCTATACATATAAGCATCCGGAATATCCGAAGGAGGTGACGCTCGAGAATCCCGTCGTGGAGGAGATTTTGTGTGACCCGAAGAACGCTGCCTATCTGAAACGCGAACAGATTAACACATTGCTTGCCCTGCCCCATGACAGTTTGCGGCGCGACCTTGAAAACCTCATTCTCTACAATATCGGCATAGGCTGTGATGGCTTTCCCGAAGAGGTTACAGATGGTGATTTCAACGGTGTGATAGCCCGGTCGGTTATGCTGATAGCCGAAGTCGGCAATTCTGACAGCAGTCTGGACGTTGTGCTGGAAGTGTTGAGACAGTCGGAAGAGTTTTTTGATTACCATATCTGTGACATCAGTGTCGAGACATTTGTACCGACAATATATAAGCTGGGGCACAACCGGATGGACAAACTGATGGCTTTCATGAAAGAAGAGGGACTGTATGACTTTTTTAAAGTAAATGTTCCGGCGGCAGTGGCACTCATCGCACACAAGCATCCCGAACGCCGCGCGGAAGTTTTGGAATGGTTCCGGGAACTGCTCCTGTTCGCAACGGAAAAGATTTCGGAGACACAAGCCATAGACAGCATCGTGGCCGGCTTTTTAATAAACGACATTCTGGACATAAAGGCCAAAGAACTGCTTCCCGAGATAAAGGCACTGTTTGACACCGGACTTGTAGACGAAGAATACTGCGGAAACTTCAAAGACGTCAGAAAGGAGCTGAACCAAAAAGGCTCATCATATTATATAAAAGAACATCTTACGGACATATATGAACGGTTTGAGGATATGAAGAAATGGCTCCAATAATATAACGAAGACAAAGCATAAACATTATCAAAATACGGTTCATGAACATGTAGGAACATATACATGAACCGTATTTTGATACAGCCCCATCACCCTATCCTATTTTTTCTTCAGATACTTCAGTGCCGCCTTCACGAGATAGTCATCGACCTGCTTCAGGTTTTCGTAAGTATCGGACACTTCTATGTCGGGTTTTATTCCGATGCCGACAAACGGACGGCCGTCGGGATAAGTCTCTTCGAGAGTACATACGCGTATGCCGAGGTCAGGCAGAAGGTCCACCATCAGCGGGTTACCGGTACTTCCGTTTGTCGGCAGTCCCATCCTGACGATGTGCTTCTGTCCGTCGGTCATCATCAGCATGTCTTCCGCAGCCGACGCCGTGTTCACCGATGTAAGAATCACCGTCGGGACGATGTGCCGCGGATAGTCATCGGAATATTCGTGCACCATGTGTCCGCCGTCATACACATTACGATGGGTATAATTGAGATAACATTCACGTTTCCAGCTGTTACCGGCGGTGTCCTGAGGATTGATGTATCTTCCCCACGACGCATACGCAGCCTTATACGACGGAGTGGTCCAACGGCCGCTCGATATCCGGTTGCCTTCAATGAAATGGCTTATTATGCCCGCTGCATTACTTGTATTTCCACCCCCGTTGCGGCTTATGTCGATGATGACCTTACGGGCACGCCGTTGTATCTCGGGAAAAACCTTATCAAACTCATCTACCACCTTACTGTCGCCAAATGTGTTGACCGTAATCAGGGCGATATCGTCCGCCGGCCATTCAAGACAGAACTGCTTGTCAGTGGGGGCAAAACGCGTAAAATGTACAGCGTCAACATTGCCGACATATTTGTTTGTCAGTTCAAGAGTGACCTCCCTGCCGTCGGGACGGCGGAACGTAACGGTACGGCGCGTGCCCACGGCACCGCTGAGCGGCCTGCCTGCAGCGGCGGAAGCCCTGCCGTAATCGGTGGAAGCCGACATCTCTTCCATCATTTCATCCATCACCTCGCCGATCGGCCTGCCGTCGACAGACACCACCGTAGAACCGAGCGGAACAATTTTTTCCTTATCCTTGGCCACGGACACCGCCATTACCTGCCCGTCGCAGTATGAAAGAGTGAAATACCACCTGTCATCAAAATAGTTTGTCGTGCCGTAGTATTTGTTTCTGCGGTTATACGTCAGTCCTGTATGACCGTCTTTCAGCGATGCCATGAAGCGCGCCATGAGCAGCGAGAAACCGTCATCATCGGTCTCGGTGGCAGGCATTATCAGCGAGCGGTATATGGAATCCCATCGCTCCTCACCTATATTCTTCATGAAAGCGCAACTGCGTTTCACCTCCATCCATGCCGCAGACAGGGCATACAGTTTTTCTTCCGTTGTCCATTGTGTCCGCCCGGGATTACATGCGTGCCAGTCCTTTATCCCTTTGTTCTCTTTTCTGCCGTCCTGCGCCGATGTCTTTACAGGCGCGATGACGGACACCAGCAAGACTGCGGCAGCAGCCATAACCGTTGCAAGTCTTTTCATTGTTGGTATCTTTTTGTTGTTATTGTTCATTTTCTGCAAATCAGACGTGCATGAAATATATAAAAGATGCAACAAACGGAAATACTTAACTTACATTAACGGTACGACACTCTCCAAATCTTTCAACTCAGCCAGCACAAATACCATTCACTGCATATTCCGGACAAACCATTCCATGCCTACAGGAAGAAAAAGGTCATGGCCGGCATTGTTCAGATGAGCAGTGTCGTTGGGCTTTTGGAAATATCGTTTCCTGAACGCGGCGTCGCGCACCTTTATGACACATCGGCCGGAATAGTTGTCGAGAACGGGAATGCCGTGGCGGCGGCACACCTGCTTTATGGTTCTGCACACCTGTTTGAATCCGGGATAGTCACAATACCACGGGGTAACATATCCTATTTCCGCGTGCGGACACTGCTCCTTGATATTCGTTATGAGCAGTTCGAGCGAGTCTCTGAACATCTGCAGAGAGTCTTTGTTCTTCCCCACCTTGAAGGCATCGTTGTGGCCGCCGATTATCATGACGTAATCTGCATCCGGATTCATCTTCCGTGTCTTGGTGTACATCGCCGGTCCGAAGTTGAACCTGCCGTCGTGTGTACGGTCAAAGGCTACACAGGAGCCGTTCTTCCCGTAGTTGTTATACGAAAATCCGAGAGCTTCGGCCATCTTGTAGTGCCATGTCTCCTCTTTCGGCCGTCTGTGGTTCTCCACGTATGAATCGCCGATGACGTTGAGCACCTTTGCAGGAGTCAGCGTAATCGGCCCGCCGGACGGATTGAAGTCAATGAGCCGCGCGGAACGCACACCGTAGCATGCCAGCTGCCTTCCGTCCTGCTCCGCCTTTATGTTATGCTCCAGTCCAGACACCCTCATGATCAGCGGTTGGGAAAAGATGCAGGAATCAAGCGGACAGGACGGCGTAACCACCATCTTCCAGCCGTCTGTCCCCTCGCCTGTGATGTTCCGGTTCAGTGTCAGCGCGTCACGCTCCTTTAATATCTGAACATCCTGTGCGCCTGCCGCAGCCCCAATGAACAGCGGCAGCGCCGTCAATATAAGTTTTTTCATTTGCGAATGGTTATTGCATAAGCGCACGGCACACCTGTTCGGCTATCTGACTGTGGCCTTTGACGGTGGGGTGGCCGCTCTTCTTGTCAATGTCTTTCAGCTCGATGCACTTCACGCCGTAGTGCTTGCAGATTGTCTTGACTGACGTGTTTATATCTTCCCTGAGTCCGTCGTTGAGAAGAAAGTATATCTCCGTCGACGGGTAGCGGTCCTTGACGTAACGCAGCATCCGGGCCATGGCCGGGCGGAAAGTGTAGAGTTCATCTTCGGTGATGTCCTCATACTTATATTCCCCCACGGACGCGCCCGACCAGCTGTCGTTTGTAGCCCCGAAGATGAAGATGATGTCGGGACATCCGAGATTGTCCATCCGCGTGAGGAACGAGCGGTCGCGGTAGTCATTACCGTTATATCCGCGGTTGCAGACGGTAGAGCCTGAGAACGAGTTGTTCATGCACAGCCGCCATCCGCGCTCAGTCACGACGCGGTGCCACCATGTCTGTTTGACATCGCTCACGTCGGTGTTTTTTCTGTCGGGTCTGGCATAATACCACGTATGGTTTGTACGCGGGGTGATGAATCCCTCAAATGTTGAATAGGAGTCGCCGAGCACCGACACGCTCTTGGTCTGAGCCTGCAGGCCGAGGCAGAGAAGCATAAGGATTAAAACTGCCGACAGGCGCAGCGACGCCGTGTGGAGAAAAGAACGACGGAAGTTTCCATCGATGATTGCCGTGAATGTTGAAAACGCTTTCATAAACATTTTGATTTTGTTTCGGTAAAGTTATTACAATTTTATATGGTTTTTCCCCGTCACACCCTTACCCTCCGGTACATGTAAAGTACGGTGATGACAGCCAGCGTCAGCACCTCGGCTGCGGGGATGGCAAGCCACAGACCCTTTTCGCCGAGCAGCGGAGGCAATACAAGGAATGACGGCACGAGGAAGACGATGCCGCGCAGCATTGTGTAGGCCGTGCTACGCGCAGCCTTCTCCATGCTCTGATAGTATCCGATGAAAGTGATGTTGAGTGCGAAGAACACCGTGCACGTGCCGAGCAGAGGCAGGCCTGCGGCGGCGATGTAATGGGCGGCGTCTCCGACGGGGATGAAGAGGCTGCTGAGCATCGGTGCTCCCGCCCACATGCCGGCAGTGATGAGAAGTCCGCAGATGATGGCGGTACATATCGATATATGCAGGGTGCTGCGCACGCGGTCGGGGCGGCCGGCTCCGTGGTTGAAGCTGATGATGGGCTGTGCGGCCTGAGCCACGGCGTTGTTTATCGAGAATATGATTGGGAAGAGGTAGCAGCCAACACTGTATGCCGCCACTCCGGCCTCGCCGAGCATCGACATGAAGGCATAGTTGCCCGTGACCATCATCACGCCCATGGCAAGCTCCGAGAGGAATGTGGCAGAGCCTATCTTCATCATATAACCGACATTGCGCAGCGACAGCCGTAGCGACTTCACCGTCAACTTCAGGCGGTAGAAGCGCAGCGTGACTGCACTGAAGATGAAGTACAGAAGTATAAGCAGCGCACCGGCCGCACACGATATCGAGGTGGCTATTGCCGCACCGGCGATGCCCATCTCCCACTGCCATACCATGAGCCAGTCGAGAAAAATGTTTAGCAATGCCGCGCCCACCTGTATCGCCATGGCATAGCGCGGCGAGCCGTCGAGGCGCATGAGAATCATTCCCACGCACTCGACATAGAGGAAGAACAGGCCGGGAAGTATCCACAGCAGATAGTCTGTGGCGTATGTCTCGAGAGCGTCGCTGCATCCGAGCACCGCGAGCAGCCGGTGGGTGAAGAGCAGCGTCGCCACGGCAAAGACTATGAACATCAGCGTGCCTGCGGCGAAAGCCTGCGTCATTATTATCCGCGCCGCCTTGACGTTGTTCTCAGCCATGCGGATGCTGCATATCACCGACGAGCCTATGCCGAACATCAGTCCGATGCCTGTCCATAGTAGGAACACCGGCGCCACGATGTTTATCGCCGCCAGCGCATCGCTGCCCACACCGTGCCCCACGAACATTCCGTCGCAGATGTTAAGCAGCGAGTTGAACACCATTCCGATGAGCGTGGGGAAGAACAGCGCCCTGAAGAGGCTGCCGATGCGTTCGTTTCCGAAGTCGAGTCTGTCTCTGTTCATATTCTCTTATGTTTTTATCATATAAATGGCAGGATGTGCCATGTAAGCGGCTACAAAGGTAGTAATTTACTTTCATACGGGCGTGGTAACTTACCTGAAATATATCTTTGAATTGCATAAGCGTCCCACACCTCTATCCGACTATTCAACCTACCATATCAGACTATTTATGAATGTTTTACCTATGGCGCTTGAGCAAAAAAAACAATTAAAACATTTGCAAATATGTAACATTTAAATTACCTTTGCAAAATGAAAATAAGGGAAGTTGTAACATACAAGCATTACTTTGAAGAATTCTTTGTCGCGCAACAACCCAAAATCCGCGACAAGATAATCAAGGTGCTTGATATAATCGAACAAGTAGAAAGGCTTCCTTCTACCTACTTAAAATACATTGAAGGCACAAACGGACTGTTTGAAATACGTGTACAGCTCGGCAACAATATTTTCAGAATATTCTGCTTTTTCGATGGCAACAGACTGGTCATACTGTTATCCGGGTTTCAGAAGAAGACACAGAAAACACCCCCAAAAGAGATAGACAGAGCCGTAAGGCTTATGAACGATTATTATAAAGAAAAGAAAAAGGACACATCAGAATGAATATAAAGACATTAGACCAAATTAAAAATGACTACTACGGAGTTGTCGGAACACCGGCACGAGACAGATTGGAACGGGAACTTGAAGCTCTGAGGATTGGCTTCAAGATAAGAAATGCGAGGGAAAAGAAGAAGATGACCCAAACCGAATTGGCAGAGCGCATTGACAAGAAACGGACATTCATATCCAAAATTGAAAACGATGGAGAGAATATCACGCTAAAAACACTGTTTGACATTGTAGAGCGTGGGTTGGGAGGCCGACTCAAGATAGAGGTTTTGGTGTAAAATCATCCCATCAGCGTAATCAAGCTTAGAATTTTAAAAGGAGATGTGTCAAAATGCGAAGGAAGCACATTGTAGGGACATATTCTTGTATTTGTCCGCCAAGCAGTTGTTGATTATCAACTCGTTACAGACGGACAAATACAAGAATATTTCCCTACTTTATGTTGTGCCAGCATTTTGACACACCCTCTTTGATTTTATTAAAGCATCAGCGAACGCAGTGCCATGACTCCCTGATGGTTGATGTCGGCGGCGGTGAGCTCGTCAAGATAACGCTGCGAGCGCACTGTGTCGCCCAGTCCGCGGTAGCCCAGAGCCAACATGTAGAGGCAGTGGATGCGGTTGCGGGCATCGAGCGAGTCCTCCCAGATGAGCAGGTCGGGCAGCGACACGGCGAAATAGTCCATCACCTGCGGCTCAAAGATATGGTTACGACCGTAGTTCATGAGGCGGTTGAAGCGGCCGTTGGCCTCGTCGCGGCGCCCGAGACGGATGAGGGCGAGGCCCTGATAGAATATCTTGTCGGGCTTGGCGTCGTTGTAGTACATCGCGGCGGCGGGCTCCTGCGGGCCTTCCGTGGCTAATGTCCACCAGCGGCGGGCGGCCTCTTCATCACCCCGGGCACTCGCGGCGCAGCCCAGCAGATAGTGGAAGTCGTTTTCCTGAGCACCGTGCAGCTTGCCTTCGCCCAGATGGTGCGGATATTCGAGACACTCCATGAGCAGCTTCTCCGCACGCGCGGCGTCGCCGGCGGCCAGCGCCTGCTTGGCCAGCTCCACTCGGCACGTCTGATATTGCGCCGAGACCTTGCCTTCGCCTCCCTCCCACGGATGGAAGACGCGGCTGTCTATCAACGCCATAGCCTCCTCGTAGCGGCCCAACTGGTTGAGCAGCGTGGCCTGTTCGAGCACGAGGTCGTCACGCATGGCGACAATGGCGGCGTGGTTTTCGAGCAGCGCGAGGCGCTCCGCGTGCGGCCGTTGCATGCGGCGGTAGAGCTGATCGAGCTCCATGAGGATGCGCGCATCGGTGGTGTCGAGACTGAAGGCACGCTCCATATACTCCATGGCGGTGTCCTTGCGGTCGAGTTTGTTGAAGTAGGCAAGCGCCAGATTGCGCCATACGGTGGGGAACTGCGGGTCGAGTTCGGCCGCGCGCTCCCACGACTTGATAGCCACGTCGTACTGACGGCGGTCGTAGTAGAGGCATCCGAGATAGTAGTAGGCACGCGCGCCAGAGGGATTTTCCCGCGTCGCGGCCGTCAGGGCTACCACTGCCTCGGGGCGGTTGGGGAAGCAATAGTCCGGCGAGGCGGCCTCGGCCTCAGCCCAGCGGCCCATATAATAATATGTCATGGGCGACACGGCACCTTCTTCCTCGGCCATCTTCCATATAGCGCAGGCCTCCTCGCGACGTCCGGCGGCCATATAGTCGAGCGCCACCTCGTCGTAGTTGTGGGATGAGCGGCGGAGCATGGTGCGCATCGTGGCCAGTTCGGCAGCGTCGCCAGTGGCAAGCCAACGCTCGTAGCGGCAGATGTAGTTGAAGCGGTCGAACGCCAGTGACTCGTCGATGAAGCGCAGACGCTCCTCCACCGCATAGCCGGCAAGACGCATGATGACAGCCCGCAGCGCGCGGCATTTATGATTGTGCCAGTTGGCGGTAAGGCAGCGGTCGGTCTCGTCCAGCGCGTCGGCCAGCCGGCCCTGCGCGAGCGAAATCTGCGCAGCCTCGAAATAGCCGGCGTCGGCCCACGCCTTGTTCCATGTAGACTTCCAGAAACGCTCGTAAGCCTCGTCGAGCCGTCCCTGATATTTGAGTGCAAGACCGAGGTTATATATCGGTTCGCCGTCGTAGGGGTTGGTATTGCGGCGCGTAATTACGGCCACGGCACGGCGCAGATACTCCTCGGCGAGGTCGAAGCGGCCACGGCGCAGATACCACAGTCCCATGGCGTTGCAGCAGCGGTAGTCCACAGGGTCGCGGCGCAGTGCCTCCTCGTAGTAGTCCGTAGGGCTGTATGTGGCGTGGCGGTACTGCTCCAGATGCTGTCCGGTGAGATAGAGCTGCTCGGTGGTCTTCACATCCTGCGGCAACTGTGCGGCCTCGGCTGCAGGCGGAATGGGACGGATGTCATCGGGCTCGGGCCGCCAAACGAGTGAAGAGTGAAGAGTGAAGAGTGAAGAAGTTGCTGCCGCTGTGGTATTGGATTCTTCATTCTTCATTCTTCGTTCTTCATTTATCACGGCCTCGAGATCGGCAAAGCGTGCGTTTCCCGTGGCGACCGTTTCGTCGAATATTGTTTCAGGTGAGAGGTCGAGGGTGTTGTCGTAGAACACCATGCCGTCGGCCTTGGAACGCAGGATGATACGGGTGCGCTTGCGCGAGGTGGCCATGAGGCGGATGCGCACGCTGTCGGCAGCGGCCGGTTCGACGTTGAGTATGTAGTCGCGCGAGGCCTGCTTCACCATACCCAACTCGCGGTAGGGCATGAAATACTGCGTGAAGCGCTTCTCCTCGTAAGGCATCAGCCACGTGAAGTCGGGCTGGTTCTCGGTGTAGACACCCGCCATCAACTCTATGTACGGGCCGTCGGCATCGGTGAGGTTGCGGTCCCAGGCACGGCCGAAGTCGCCGTTGCCCCATGTCCACTGCTTCTTGCCGGGCGACAGATGACGGCTGGCCACATGGAGCATGCCCGCGCGGGTGTCGTTCTCATAGCCGCCTTCGAAATCATACTTCGAGTTGACACCCATGTACGATGTGGGCACCTTGATGTTGCGGTAGTTAGATATGTCCACGCCGGCCGAATAATCCATCTTATAGTATGTTCCAGTGGCGATTGGGAAGCTCGACACTGCGCGCTTCCCATGGTCGAACACGGCGTTGATGTCCGGCGGGAACACGCTCTGATAGTCGTCGTTGACGGCCACGGCGGGGTTGGCCCACCACAGGAACGTCTGCGGCATGTCGGTGCGGTTGTACAGCACGCCGCGAATCTCAAGATAGGCGCAGCCCGGGCGCAGCGTAAATCCGGCCATGCCCTTCTGGTGGGTCATACGCTCCATCTCATTCACCCACACCGTAACGGAGCCGTCGGCATGCTCCTCAATCGTAGAGTCTACGGGCAGGTATGTCGACGGACGGTGGTGCTGCGGCCAGTTGAACTCGATGCCGCCGCTTATCCACGGACCGGTCAGCCCCACGAGTGCGGGCTTTATGACGTGGTTGTAATATACGAAATGGCGCCGGCGGATCTTGTCGTATGCCATCTGTACACGCCCGCCCAGTTCGGGCAGTATCATCACCTTGATGTACTCGTTCTCGATGTACACCGCGTGATATTCCTCGTCGGTCTTCTCGTCACTTATGCTCTCTATCACGGGATACGGATAAACCGCTCCGCTCGAGCCCTGATACACTCTCTTTTCGAGGAATATCGGGTTCTTCTCGGGTTGTCCTATCCCGTATGTAGGGATGACAACCGTCTCTCTCCATGCTTTTACCATATTGAATTACGAATTTTGAATTACGAATGTTGAGTTGTCGGCCTGTGGCCGATTATGAATTATTAAATTATGAATTGTACCTGTTTTGTTCGGCTTGCCCGCGGACTATCGTCACTCCAGCCGCTTTCCCTTTGTCTCCGGCAGTCTGACTTTGAAGAAGACAAAACCGGCGAGACATATCGCACCGTACAGCCAGAACGTGCCACTGCTGCCCAGCGAGGCATTGAGCGAGGGGAAGGAGAACGTAAGCGTGGTGCAACCGGTCCAGAGGGCAAACGTGCATGTGGCCATGGCCACGCCGCGCACCCGCGTGGGGAATATCTCGGAGAGCAGCACCCACGTCACCGGGCCGAGCGACATGGCATAGCAGGCTATCGCCGTCACCACGAGCACCACCATGAAGAAGCCCGTAACGTGCAGATGGTAGCACGTGCCGAGGATGAAGTAGACCGCTGCCAGTGCGCCCGCCCCGAAGAGCATCAGCGAACGGCGGCCCCAACGGTCGACAGTGTATATGGCCACGATGGTGAAGATGACGTTGGCCACGCCCGTGATGACGATGTTGAAGAGCACGTCGCCAACACTGTAGCCGGCGGCGGAGAATATCTCCTGCGCATAGTTGAATATCACGTTCGTGCCGCACCACTGCTGGAAGACGGCTACAAATATGCCGAGCACAAGCACCGCCGCATAACGGCGGGAGAATAGTGCACGCAGTCCGCCACCGGCTGTTCCTGCCCCGGCATTGCCCGCAACCATATCGTTGCCCATGGCCTCCGCCTCACTCTCGGCATAGCCGGCACCGCCAATGCGGATGAGAGTGGCCCGCGCCTGCTCTTCGCGCCCGTGAAACATCTGCCACCGCGGACTCTCGGGAATGATGAACGAAAGCACCAGAAACGCCGCGGCCGGCAGAGCTTCGGCCCAGAACATCCAGCGCCAACCGGTCTGTCCGTTCCACGAGGCAAGGATGTCGGCCTCGGTATATCCGGCGGGCACCGGTTCGGCCAGTTGCCAGTTGACTATCTGCGCCCCGAGTATGCCGAGCACAATGGTCATCTGATTGAGCGAGACGAGCCGCCCACGCACCTGTGCGGGCGATATTTCAGCGATATACATGGGTGAGAGCGCCGACGCAACGCCGATGCCCACGCCTCCGATGAAGCGCGCTATATTAAATAAGGTGAAGTCACTGACAGCTCCGGTAGCCACGGCCGACAGGGTGAAGAGCACTGCCGAGATGACGAGCAGCGGCCTGCGTCCGTACCGGTCGGCCATTCCGCCGGCAACCATGGCTCCGATAAGACAACCGACAAGGGCCGTCGACATGGCCACACCCTGCATGACGGGGTCGGCGGAGATGCCGAAGAATATCTCATAAAACGGCTTTGCCCCGCCGATGACTACCCAGTCGTAGCCGAAAAGCAGGCCGCCCATTGCCGACACGAGGCAGATAAAATAGATGAATGTCTTGTTGAAACTATTCATAAAGATTGTTTTAAAAAGGTTTGTATTATGTCAATAGGGTTTCCTCGCGGTCATCCGTTTTTATATGGAATGTCACTTCCAAGTGCAAAGATAGTCACATAATCCGAACACGGGAATAGAAAAAAAAGACGAAAAGATGGATAATATTACGGTCTGGCAAGTCTTTTAGGAGTTAAGGAGTTAAATGGAGTTAAGGAGTTAAGCCAATAGCATTATGAGCATAAATCAAGGCTGGGACATTCGGCTTAACTCCTTAACTCCCTTTAACTCCTTTACTCCTAAAAAATTTGCCAGACCTCAATCTTTTTACTATTTTTGCAGACATGAAACAGAAAGACGGATTCAGCGGCGAACGCTCCATCGTGCTGCCGCCGATGATTATAGACATGGAAAAGGACGACCCGCTCGTATCGAGCCTCTACGTAACGGACATAGGCTATTATCCGCGCGCCGAAAGTCACTATCGCGAACGAAATGAACCCATTGGACAGCACGTGCTGATATATTGCGCCGACGGTGAGGGATGGTACAAGACAGACGGAGAGGAACACAAGGTGACGGCAAACCAGTATTTTATACTGCCTGCCGGCCGTCCCCACGCTTACGGAGCCGACAGAAACGACCCATGGACAATCTATTGGGTGCATTTCACGGGCACTCATTCCGATATCTATGCCCATGGGGCAATATTGCCGCAAGATGTGCGGCCGGGCATACATTCGAGAATAAACTACCGGAACAACATCTTTGAGGAGATTTTCAACACGCTCAACGCCGGTTACAGCCGTGACAGTCTGCGCTATGTGTCTTCGCTCCTGCACTACTATCTGGCTTCGATGCGCTATCTCAAAACATTCAGGAACGCAGGACAGCGCATCGACGATGACAACGTAGTGGCCGCGGCGATACATTTCATGGAGGAAAACATGGAAAAGCGTCTCACGCTTGAGACCATTGCCGAATACACGGGATATTCGCCGAGCCATTTCTCGGCCATGTTCAAACGTCAGACAGGACGCAGCCCGCTCAACTATCTGAACGAAATGAAGATGGAGGAGGCACGGCGCATGCTCGCCGAAACGTCGATGCGCATCAACCAAATATGCCACAAGGTGGGCATCGACGACTGCTATTATTTCTCGCGCATCTTCAGCCGCACCACGGGGATGTCGCCACGGGAATACCGAAGGGGAATGAAAACAGACGAGTAGTCATCCTGTTGACCTTTATCACAAGGCCGTTGCCGCGTTATCAACAGGCCCAAAATGAAAGATAAGAAGATGTATTTTATGACCAAAGCGCACGGAAACGTGAAGAAATATTAATAAATGTTTTGTTGTACGAAATAATAATCGTACCTTTGCGCCCTGTTTTTCAGAATAACGAATTTATTATTAGTCAAATGAAGGCATTTGCATTTAAGCCAAAGTTGGTTTCAACTTTGAAGAATTACAACCGTAAAACCTTTATGGCCGACCTTATGGCCGGCATCATCGTGGGCATAGTGGCACTGCCGCTGGCCATCGCATTCGGTATCGCCTCGGGCGTTACACCCGAGAAGGGCATCATCACGGCCATCGTCGCCGGACTCATCATCTCCGTATTCGGAGGAAGCCGCGTGCAGATAGGCGGTCCCACGGGAGCGTTCATCATCATCATCTACGGAATAATCCAGCAGTACGGCATCGAGGGGCTAACCATAGCCACACTCATGGCCGGCGCATTCCTCGTCATGTTCGGCCTGCTGCGGCTGGGAACCATCATCAAGTACATTCCCTACCCCATTGTCGTGGGCTTCACGAGCGGTATCGCCGTGACCATCTTCACCACACAGATAAAAGACCTCTTCGGACTGACGATGGACGAAGTGCCGTCTGACTTCATCGAAAAATGGATAGCCTACGGCCGCTGCTTCGCCACCGTCGACCCGTGGAGTGCCGCCGTCGGCATACTGAGCGTGGCCATGATAGCCGTCACGCCCAAGTTCAGCAAGAAGATTCCGGGCTCGCTCATAGCCATCATCGTGATGACCGTGGGTGTGCTGCTGCTCAAGCAATTTGCCGGAGTGACCACGGTGGAGACCATCGGAGACCGCTTCGCCATAAGCAACGAGCTGCCCGAGGCCCACATGCCCGCCATGACGTGGGAGACGATAAAGAGCCTCGTCTCGCCGGCAATTACGATTGCCATCCTCGGCGCCATCGAGTCGCTGCTCTCGGCCACGGTGGCCGACGGTGTTGTTGGCGACCATCACGACTCAAACACTGAGCTTGTGGCACAGGGGCTGGCCAATTTGGCGTCGCCGCTCTTCGGCGGTATTCCCGCAACGGGAGCCATAGCCCGCACCATGACCAACATCAACAACGGCGGACGCACGCCCGTGGCCGGCATAATCCACGCCGCCGTGCTGCTGCTCATCTTCCTCTTCCTCATGCCGCTGGCGCAGTACATCCCGATGGCCTGCCTAGCCGGCGTGCTCGTGGTAGTGTCGTACGGCATGAGCGGCTGGCGCTCGTTTGCGGCGCTGATGCGCAATCCGAAGAGCGATGTCAGCGTGCTGCTCATCACGTTCTTCCTCACCATCATCTTCGACCTGACCATCGCCATCGAGGTGGGCCTCATCATCGCCTGCCTGCTCTTCATGAAGCGTATGTCGGAGACAACCGACGTGAAGGTAATCTCCGACGAGATTGACCCCAACGACGAGGCCGACATCGAATCGGGCAATCTGGAGCATCTCACCATCCCGCAGGGTGTTGAGGTGTACGAAATCAACGGCCCCTACTTCTTCGGCGCGGGCAACCGTTTCGAGGAGATAATGGCGGCCTTCGGCGACCGTCCGAAGGTGCGCATCATCCGCATGCGCAAGGTTCCGTTCGTCGACTCAACTGGCATCCACAACCTCACCAACCTCTGCGAGATGAGCCGCAACGAGGGCATACAGATCGTGCTCTCAGGCGTCAACCCCAAGGTCGAAGCCGTCCTGAAACGCTCCGGATTCAACGAGCTGATAGGCAGCGAGAACATCTGCAACCACATCGATCTGGCTCTGGAACGGGCACGGGAGATTGTGGGAGAATAAAAAGAGGATATATCAAAAAGCGAATGAAGCACACCGCAGGGGAATATCTGTACCCGTAGTGTGCTTCATTCGCTTTTTATGCTTTTACTTTTCTAACTTATATCGCTGTTGTCTGCAATCTCACGCATTTCCTGTTGCAGAAGTCTTTTATCCTGTAGACATAACAGGTATTCTAATTCCCGATGATAGAACAGAAGATCTATGCGGAAGTCGCTGTTTCCAACTTGCAACCGATATTCTTCATCAATATATATGAAGTTCTTTCCCAATTCAAGAATAAACTCTTCATATTTTGGGTTCATCCAGCATTTGAAGGGATAACCGTTTTTTCTGTCTCCAAATACGCCTTTCTGTCAGAATAATTCCTAAAATTTAACATTTCTTTTTTCTCGAAATAGAAC
>NZ_URNN01000080.1 GCF_900549175.1 uncultured Prevotella sp.
CAAGCCACAGAAAGCCGCCGCAAACATGGTGACAACGTGCTCACCCCTCCGGCGAAGACATCGCTGTGGCGGCTGTATTTGGAAAAATTCGACGACCCCATCATACGCATCCTTCTTGTGGCGGCGGTGGTGTCGTTGGGGCTTGCCTTTGTTGAGGGCGAGTTTGTCGAGACGATAGGCATCTTCCTTGCCATCTTCCTTGCCACGGGCATAGGTTTTTATTTTGAGCGTGATGCCGCACGAAAGTTTGACGTGCTCACTGCCATCGGTGAGGAGCAGGCGGTGAAGGTGGTGCGCGACGGGCGTGTGTGCGAGATTGCCCGCCGTGACGTTGTCGTGGGCGATGTGGTGGTGCTGGAAGTTGGTGATGAGGTGCCGGCCGACGGACGGCTCATCGAGGCTGTCGACCTGCAGATAGACGAGTCGGCCCTTACCGGTGAACCCATTATATATAAATATGTGTCTACCGACCACGGTGATGAGGCCGTCTCGGGCACTGCTGCCGTGAACGGCAAAGACGATGAAGCCACATATCCCGCCGACGTAGTGTTGCGGTCAACAATGGTGATGGGCGGCGGCGGACGTATGGTGGTGACCGCCGTGGGCGATGCCACCGAGATAGGGCGTGTGGCCCGCGACTCCACAGAACATACGGCGGTGAAGACGCCTCTCAACATGCAGCTCGACCGTTTGGCGTCGATGATAAGCAAGGTGGGCACCGGTGTTGCCGTGGCGGCATTTGCCGTTTTTCTCGGTCATGACATTCTCACGCAGCCGGTGTGGCATACAGGCGATTATCTGCGTATGGCCGAGGTGGTGCTGCGTTACTTCATGATGTCGGTCACGCTTATAGTGATGGCCGTGCCCGAGGGACTGCCCATGGCCGTTACCCTTGCCCTTGCACTCAACATGCGCCGTATGCTCAAGAGCAACAATCTGGTGCGCAAGTTGCATGCCTGCGAGACGATGGGTGCCGTGACCGTCATCTGTACGGACAAGACGGGTACGCTGACACAGAACAGGATGCGGGTGAACGAGATAAAACAACTGCCATGCGGCGGCGCTTCCCGAGAAGAGGATATGGCAGAAACAGCCATCCCCGACCTGGCAAAATCTTTTGCTCTCAACAGTACGGCCGAACTTGACGGCGACAGTGGCATAGGCAATCCCACGGAGGTGGCTCTGCTGAGGTGGCTCGGTGAACACGGTGCCGACTATAAGGCGCTGCGTGCCGGGGCTCCGATAGTAGAGCGTCTGCCCTTTTCCACCGAACGTAAGTATATGGCCACCCTGTGCGATGTAGACGGGGAGAAGTGGCTGTTTGTAAAAGGTGCTCCGGAGATTGTCATGGCACATTGTGCGATTGGCCCGGAGGAGCGTGCACGCGTGACGGAACAGCTCACCGGATGGCAGAACAGGGCCATGCGTACGCTGGCATTTGCCTGCCGGCGGTGTGACACGATAGATGTTGACGGTATGACATTGCAGGCTGTGGCTGCCATAAGCGACCCGCTGAGGGAGGAGGTGCCCGAGGCTGTGCGCCGTTGCATAAGTGCCGGTATAGATGTCAAGATTGTCACCGGCGACACTTCGGCCACGGCCATGGAGATAGCACGCCAGATAGGGATAAAAGCTGGCGGAGGCATTACCGGACCGGAGTTTGCCGCCCTCAGCGACGAGGAGGCTCTGGAGCGTGTGGCGGAGATACGGGTGATGAGCCGTGCGCGTCCGGCCGACAAGCAGCGTCTGGTCAACCTGCTGCAACAGCGTGGCGAGGTGGTGGCCGTGACCGGCGACGGCACCAACGACGCACCGGCACTCAACCATGCCCATGTGGGGCTTTCGCTCGGCTCGGGCACGAGTGTGGCAAAGAACGCAAGCGACATGACGCTCATCGACGACTCTTTCAACAGCATAGTCAGTGCGGTGGAGTGGGGGCGCTCGCTGTACAACAACATCCGCCGGTTCATATTCTTCCAGCTTGTGGTTAACGTCACGGCTCTGCTGCTCGTGCTCGGAGGGTCGTTTATAGGCACCGAAATACCGCTCACCATCACGCAGATGCTGTGGGTGAACCTCATCATGGACACCTTTGCGGCCATGGCCCTTGCCTCGCTTCCGCCCGAAAGTGAGGTGATGAATGACAAGCCGCGCAGCCGGACGGCCTTTATCGTGAGCCGGTCTATGGGCAGAGCCATAGCTGTGGTGGGACTGTTGTTTTTCGCGGTGCTGATATCGCTGCTTTACTATTTTGAGCATGTGGCGGGAGTGTCGGCAGAGGAGCTGACGGTGTTCTTCACCATATTCGTTATGCTGCAGTGGTGGAATCTGTTCAATGCCAAGGCCTTTGGCGGCAGCAAGCCGGCTTTGAACGGCATCATGAGAGACCGCGGCATGCTGTTTGTGCTCGCCGTCATCCTTGTTGGCCAGTGGCTTATAGTGACGTTTGGCGGCAGGATGTTCCGCACGGTGCCGCTTGATGCCGTCACGTGGCTGTGTATTATTGCGGCCACGTCGCCGGTGCTGATGGCGGGCGAGTTGTGGCGGTTGGTGCAGAGAAGAAGACAGACAGTGAAAGAAAATATATAAAAAAGCAATAAATCAGGAACTATGAGAGTGATAACACCGGCCGATGGGATGAAGTCTTTAGGGCCGTGCGTAGGTACTATAGGATTCTTCGACGGGGTACACCGCGGTCACCGCCATCTGATAAGACAGGTGATGGATGTGGCTGCCGGGAAGGGGATGAAGTCAATGGTGATTACTTTCGACAGGCATCCGCGTGAGGTGCTGCACTGCGACTTCCGTCCGCCGTTGCTGAGCACTTTCGGCGAGAAGATGGAGCTGATAGCCCAGACGGGAGTTGAGTATTGTGTGGTGCTGCCTTTTGATGAGGCCATGGCTTCACTTTCGGCATACGACTTCATGAACAGTGTGCTGTGCCGGCAGTTGGGACTGAAAGTGCTGATAACGGGTTATGACAACCGCTTCGGCCACAACCGCAGCGAGGGATTCGACGATTATGTGGCTTACGGCCGCGAGCTGGGACTTGACGTGCGTAAGGGTACGGCCTTTGTGCTCAACGGCGTCAATGTGAGTTCGTCGGTGATACGTTCGTTCCTGCAGGAGGGTGAGGTGGAGATGGCGCGCCGCTGTCTCGGCTATCCCTACACACTGTCGGGAAAGGTGGTCGGCGGCGAGCATGTGGGGCACAGTCTCGGTTTCCCCACGGCCAATCTGCGTCTTGACGACAACCGTAAGCTGGTACCTGCCTCGGGTGTGTATGCCGTGACGGTGGCCTTGCCGGGCGAAACATCGCTGCACCGCGGAATGATGAACATCGGCACGCGTCCCACGTTCGACGGTGACAACATGACGATAGAGACCCATATCTTCGGTTTCTCGGGCGATGTCTACGGCATGCCGATGGGTGTGTCGCTCGTCGGTCGTCTGAGGGGTGAGCGGCGTTTCCGCAGTACCGACGAGCTGGTACGGCAGTTGGAGAAAGACAAGGCGGCGGTGGAGGAGATATTCGACACAGATTGTTTATGACCGTATAAAAAGAAAAGAGATAATGAAGAATGCTTTGATTTATTTGATGGTGTTTATCGCCATTCAGATTGGCGCTACATCCGGCGTGCGGGTGTTGTGGCAACTGACAAGTGGCACGGGTGACCTGACGGCCATGATGATTATCGTGGCTTCTGTTGTTTTCAGTCTGATTACCATGACAGTGTTTCTGCTTGCACGGTGGGCGGAAGTGTCACGCAACTATGTTCGTTCGCAACCTTGGGACGTTCTTTTCTGGTGTGTCGTGGCTGCCTTGGGGGCCATCGTGCCGTCGGCGTGGCTTCAGGAGCATATGCCCGAACTGCCCAATCTGCTCGACGTACAGATGGATATGGTGCTCAGAGAGCGTTGGGGCTATGTGGCCGTGGGCTTGCTGGCCCCTCTTGTTGAAGAACTCGTGTTCCGCGGAGCCATCCTCCGTGCCCTGCTCGGTCAGTGGAAGTCGCGTCCGTGGATGTGCATAACGGTTTCGGCGCTTCTGTTCTCCCTCGTTCACGGCAATCCGGTGCAGATGCCCCATGCCTTCATCATAGGTCTGCTTCTCGGATGGTTGTACTTCCGCACGGGCAGCATCGTACCCGGCGTGGTGTATCACTGGGTGAACAATACCGTTGCTTATGTCATGTACAATCTCATTCCCGTGGCAGACGCTCCGCTCGTGACGTATTTCGGTACGGACACACGTGTCATGCTGGCCTTGCTTTGCTCGCTCTGCATGCTGATACCGGCATTGTTCCAGTTGGACAGGAGGATGAGGTAAGGAAAATGAGAGTGTATCAAAATGGCTACACGATGCTTGGTAGGGACATATTCTTGTATTTGTCCGTCTGTAATATCCTGATATTCAATGGCTTTTTTGCGGACAAATACAAGAATATGTCCCTACTATGTACGTGGACCTTATTTTGATACACCTTCATTATAGCGGGCTTCCGCTTAATTTCTCTATCTCTTCAATGTTCGTTGCCACGGCAATGTGGTCGCGCCATGAGCCGCGCACGAATCCGCGCTGCTGCAAATCGTCGAGCATGGCGATGAGCGAATTCCAGAAACCGTCGATATTATACAGTATGACGCGCTTCGAGTGATAGCCGATGGTGGCCGATGCCACCACGGTGAATATCTCGTCGAGAGTGCCGATGCCGCCGGGCAGGGCAATGAACACGTCACTGTGGGTCGCCATAAGTTCTTTTCTGTCGCTGAGGTTGTCGCATGGTATGTGAATGTCGATATGCCGGCTTGTGCGTCCGCGCTCCTCCACTTTTGTCGGAACCACGCCTATCGTTCTTGCCCCGTGCTCGCGGGCTGTGCGTCCGATACACTCCATCAGGCCCAGGTCGCAGCCTCCGAAAACCACCGTATGCCCTTTCTCCGCAGCCCAGCGTCCCAGTTCCTCGGTGGCGGAGAAATACGCGGGAGATATGTTGCTGTTGGCGGAACAGAATATACATATTTTCATAACGATGCAAACTTACTGAAAATAAGTGTAAAAAACAAATTCACGGATGGAAAAAATTTCATAACTTTGCACATCAAACAGGCATGCTCAAGCATAAGAAGATAACAACGATAATACATTAACGACAAACGACAATGACCGGAGCAAACATATCCGATTTTGAAATAATGGCCCCCGTGGGCTCGCGCGACAGTCTGGCGGCGGCCATCAAGGCCGGTGCCGGTTCGGTGTATTTCGGGGTGGAGAAGCTCAACATGAGGGCTCACTCGGCCAGTACGTTCACCGTCGACGACCTGCGGGAGATAGCCGCCACATGTGCCGCCCACGGCATAAAGACTTATCTGACAGTCAACACCATCATCTATCAGGAGGACCTTGGGCAGATGCGCGAGATAATCGACGCCGCCAAGGAAGCCGGCATATCGGCCGTGATAGCCAGCGACGTGGCCGTGATGACCTACTGCCGCGAGGTGGGGCAGGAGGTGCATCTGTCCACGCAGCTCAACATCTCCAACATCGAGGCACTCAAGTTCTACGCCCGGTTTGCCGATGTGGTGGTTCTGGCGCGCGAACTCAACATGGATCAGGTGGCCGCAATCTACCGCGGCATCTGCGAGGAGAACATTTGCGGGCCGTCGGGCCGGCAGGTGCGCATAGAGATGTTCTGCCATGGCGCGCTGTGCATGGCCATCAGCGGCAAGTGCTACATGAGTCTGCACGAGGCCAACCGCAGTGCCAACCGCGGCTCGTGCGTACAGATATGCCGCCGTTCGTACACCGTCACCGACAACGAGACGGGTGCCGAACTGGCCATCGACAACAAGTATATCATGAGTCCGAAGGATCTGAAGACCGTGCGTTTCATCGACCGCATGATGGAGGCGGGCGTCCGCGTGTTCAAGATTGAGGGCCGTGCCCGCGGTCCGGAATACGTGAAGACCGTGGTGGAGTGCTACCGCGAGGCCATCGCCGCCGTGCTCGACGGCACGTTCACCGAGCAGCGCAAGGACGGATGGGACGAGCGTCTGGCCACCGTCTTTAACCGCGGCTTCTGGGACGGCTACTATCAGGGCCAGACCCTTGGCGAATGGAACCGCCACTATGGCTCCTGCGCCACCGAACGCAAGGTCTATGTGGGCAAGGGCGTGAAGTATTTCAGCAAGCTCGGCGTGGCCGAATTTACTGTCGAGGCCTCCGAGTTCGCCCCCGGCGACAAGCTCCTCATCACCGGCCCGACCACCGGAGCGCTCTATGTCACGCCCGATGTCATACATGGCGACCACGGCCCCGTGGACATCGCCCGCAAGGGAACGCGCATCAGCATCGCCGTGCCGGAGAAAGTGCGGCCCAGCGACAAGCTGTTCAGGATAGAACCAGTCTGTCCATTGGAGCCCTAAGGATCCTCTTTAGTCCCTGTCAAAGGGACTAAAGAGGCTGAGTATTTACAATATCTTCTTACGGAGTAAATTTGTTTGTGACTCAGTAATATAGAGGCTGTATTAATAGACAATTCGTTATTCATCTTTGTCATTTGTAGATGAAATGGGAATGTCATACCCAACAATAATAAGTCGATACAAATACATAATCTAACCGAGTCGTAGACTTGTTTATTACATTGAATTTATGTCAATATGGAGCAAGATCATGGGAATCAGGAAAACCGATGACAGGAATAATGCCATCGGTAATAATACATTCACTGTGCCATGTAATGATGTCTGCAATTATGCCATAGTGGATGTTGAGGTTGGCCTGAAAGATAATAAAATCCATGATATAGGAGCACTTAAACATGATGACACAATATTTCATAAAACATCGAAAGAAGAGCTGTTTGCTTTCCTGAACGATGTAGATTATATCTGCGGTCACAATATAATTAATCATGATGCAAGATATCTATTTTCAGATGAGAAATGCCGCCAAACTTTAGTCGATACACTTTATGTCTCACCTTTATTGTTTCCGGAACGTCCTTACCACAGGCTTGTAAAAGATGACAAACTCATCAGCGAACAGATGAACAATCCGGTTAACGATTGCAAGAAAGCAAAAGATTTACTGTTGGATGAAATAGCATGTTGGAATACATTGTCAAGAGAAAAGCGTATATTGCTTGCGTCGTTGCTGAGGGACAAGAAAGAATTTGAGGGATTTTTCAGCATGGTTAGGGCAGAGTATATCTGTGAGGGAATACCTGAACTTATTAAAGAACTTTACAAAGGAAAGGTTTGCCAATGCGCCGATTTTGACATGCTTATCAGACAATATCCATACGGTCTGGCATATGCATTGGCTCTGATTGATACTACTGATTATCGTTCCGTCACTCCCGGATGGGTGCTTTACAATTATCCGGAGGTGGAACTTATCATAAAACTCCTGCGCCATACTATTTGCCACAAAGGTTGTGACTATTGCCGTACGCAATTGGATGTGTTTAATAACCTGAAAGCATTTTTCGGATATAACCACTTCCGGACATACGAAGGTGAGCCTTTGCAAGAACGGGCTGTCCGGGCGGCGGTGAATGGAAAATCGCTGTTGGCAATATTCCCTACCGGTGGCGGCAAATCACTTACATTCCAATTACCTGCACTCATTGCCGGACGTACTGTTCACGGACTTACGGTTGTCATTTCTCCTTTGCAGTCGCTGATGAAAGATCAGGTGGACAATCTTGCAGACAGAGGTATTACGGATGCTGTAACCATAAATGGAATGTTAGACCCCATTACAAGGGCACTGTCAATACAAAGGATACAAGATGGAGATGCTTCGCTGTTGTATATCTCTCCTGAGATGCTTCGTTCAAAAACAATAGAAAAAATACTGATGGCGCGTCATGTTGTAAGGTTTGTCATAGATGAAGCACATTGTTTTTCTTCATGGGGGCAGGATTTCAGAGTAGATTATCTTTATATTGGTAAATTCATACGGCAGTACCAGCAAAAGAAAAAATGCAAGAATCCGATACCTGTATCCTGTTTTACGGCTACGGCAAAGCAGAAAGTTATACAAGATATCTGCGATTATTTTAAGCAGACCCTGAATTTGAACTTAGAACTGTTCGCTTCGACGGCATCAAGAACAAATCTGCATTATTCCGTGATACATGTAGATGGTGATAATGAAAAATATTTAAGGCTGAGAGAACTTGTTGCAGAGTTGGACTGCCCGACCATTATTTATGTATCACGTACCAAGCGTACAAAAGAACTGTCAGCAAGACTGACCCGCGACGGTTATAAGGCATTGCCTTTCAATGGTAAGATGGATTCTGATGAGAAGATTACCAATCAGGAAGCCTTCATGAGTGATCGGGTGCGCATTATCGTGGCAACGTCTGCATTTGGCATGGGAGTGGATAAGAAAGATGTAGGTCTTGTTGTGCATTACGATATTTCCGATTCTTTGGAAAACTACGTTCAGGAAGCCGGCAGAGCCGGTCGCGACCCGGGGCTCAGTGCACGTTGTTATGTCCTTTATGGAGATAACGACTTGGATAAGCATTTTATATTGCTGAACCAGACTAAACTCAGTATCAGTGAGATACAACAGGTATGGAAAGCTGTCAAAAACCTTACCAAACAGCGCATGACAGTCAACTGTTCAGCATTGGAAATTGCCCGGCAGGCCGGATGGGACGATTCGGTTTATGACATCGAAACCCGTGTACGGACGGCAATAGCGGCTTTGGAACAAAGCGGATATCTGGTGAGAGGGAACAATGTACCTCATGTATATGCCACAGGAATAACGGTGAAGAACATGGACGAAGCCAGAGATCGCATATCATCATCAGTGCTCTTTGACAGTGATGAAATAGATAAGTCGGTTCGCATAATCAAATCGTTGATAACCCAAAAGCATATTGCCAAAGCTCAGGATTCGGAAGCGGAATCACGGATAGACTATCTGGCAGATATTTTGGGACTAAGTAAACGAGAAGTCATATCCATCGTGGAGCGCATGCGGCAGGAAGGCATATTGGCAGACAGCAAAGATATATCCGCCTATTTGCAGGATGCAGGTGATTCGGAACGGAAATCACAAACACTCCTCGAACGTTTTGCCAAGCTCGAGCAATACATCCTTAATCATATTCCTGATGGCTTTTTGCGGATATCATGCAAGCAACTGAATGAAAACGCCGTGAACGACGGTATCAGCACATCCAAGGAAAAAGATATACGGACGCTGCTCTATTTCCTTACCGTTAAGGGCTACACCCATAAGAAGGAAGATGCGGCCCATAATATGGAAATAAGCCGTCAGGCAGACTTGGATTCTACTATAAGACGTTTTGAGAAGCGATTGGAGATAAGCCGTTTTACCGTTGAGTGGCTTTACAAATTAGTTTCTGATGCGGAAAGAAGACAGAATATGCCAGGCAAAGCCATCCAATTCTCTGTGGTGGAACTCCTGCAAAGAATCAAATCAAGCCATCATTCACTTTTTGGCGGACTTGCAGACATTCAATTAGAAGATGTGGAAGAAGCGCTTCTTTACTTGTCAAAAATCGGTTCGTTAAAGCTTGAAGGCGGTTTCTTGGTACTTTACAATGCCATGAATATCCAAAGAATAAAGGACAACAAATCGAGATACAAGCAGGATGACTATCGGATGCTCAACGAATTTTATAAGTTGAAAATACAGCAGGTGCATATTGTGGGCGAATATGCCAATTTGATGGTGGAGGATTATCAAACAGCCTTGCAGTATGTTCAAGACTATTTTCAGATGGACTACAGGAAATTTGTCGCCAAATACTTCAAAGATGACAGGGCAAACGAAATACAACGTAATCTGACGCCACAGAAGTACAAGCATTTGTTTGGACAGTTGTCCAAGCGGCAGATGGATATTATTTCCGATAAGGTTTCGCGTTGCATTGTGGTTGCGGCCGGTCCGGGCAGTGGCAAGACACGGGTGTTGGTGCATAAGCTGGCCTCGCTTCTGATACTTGAGGACGTGAAACACGAACAACTCCTGATGTTGACATTTTCACGGGCTGCCGCCACAGAATTCAAGCAAAGGCTCATGGAGTTGATAGGCAACGCAGCCCATTTTGTCGAAATAAAGACATTCCATTCCTATTGCTTTGATCTTTTGGGACGTATAGGAAATCTTGAAGATTCAAAAAATGTCGTTGCAAAGGCTGCAGAAATGATATGTCAGGGAGAAGTTGAGCCAACAAAAATCGGTAAGACGGTGCTTGTCATAGACGAGGCTCAGGACATGGGAGTTGAAGAGTATTCACTTGTAAAGGCACTGATGGACAACAACGAGGAAATGCGTGTGATAGCAGTGGGAGACGATGACCAAAACATCTACGAATTTCGCGGCTCCGATTCCGGATATATGTATCGGTTGGCACAGGAAAGCGGAAGTACATTTGTAGAAATGACCGAAAACTACCGCAGTGCACGTAAACCTGTGAGTTTTGCCAACGGATTCTTGAAAGCTATCGGTCGAAGGATGAAAAGTACGCCGATTATTTCCATGAGAAAAGAGGATGGTTGGGTAGAGGTGACACGTCATCAGTCAAAGTACATGTATCAGCCGCTTGTAGAAAATTTGCTTCGAAACAAAGACAAAGGTACTTCGTGTGTACTCACCCAAACAAATGAAGAGGCTGTCATTTTGGTGGCTCTTTTACGCAAACATGGTGTGAACAGCAAAATGATACAGTCCATGGACGGTCTGCGTTTCTGTAATATGGCCGAGATGAGATATTTCTTGAAGTATATAGACAAGCGGATAAAGACACCGTTGATAACAGAAGACTTGTGGGAGGAAGCCAAACAGAGAACATTTTCCACTTATGACAGAAGTCGGAGTCTGGTATATGTGAAACGGTGTGTGGAACAATTTGAGCAGACCAACGGAACAAAATATCTCAGCGACTTCAAAGAATTTGTGTTTGAATCATCGGTGGAGGATTTCTGTGATGTCTCAGGAACCGATGTCGTTGTGTCAACCATTCATAAGGCTAAGGGCAGAGAGTTTGACGATGTTTATATGCTCATATCCGACGGCTTTATAAAGGATGCGCATCTGATGCGTCGTTATTACGTAGGAATGACGAGGGCCAAAGACCGGCTATTTATACATACGAATGGCGATTGTTTCAATCGTCTGAATACTGACCGGTATTTTATCGACCGGATACAATACGATATGCCAGAAGAAATTGTACTGCAACTTTCTTACAAAGATGTCTATTTGGATTATTTTAAGGGACGTAAACAGGATATATTGGAATTGAGAGGTGGAGACTCTTTAATTTATAGTAATTTTATTTTGTACAGGTCCCCTGACAAGCCTGTAGCAAAGATGTCTTCAAAAATGCAGGGAACATTGTCAGAGTGGGGAAAGAGAGGTTACAGAGTGCGGACTGCGTCAGTACGCTTTGTCGTGGCATGGAGACCTAAGGATGCGCCCAAAAGCGAGACGGCTGTTCTTTTAGCGGATTTGGTGCTTTCTTTGTAAGTGTTGTTTATAATGTTTATAATAAAGTGCGTTTTTTCAACTATGTTTAATACAGTTTGTCTTAAATTTCATAACTTTGCACATTGACAGCTGTGCTGTAAACATAAAGACATTAATAATATATATAACAATAGCAACCGGGAAATTCACTCCACAGGTCATCCCACTTTGATGAACCACATGGATGCTTGATGTATAGAGTCCGGTTTTTCTTTAAATTATGACAATAAACGAACTTCAAGACGAAATCATCGAGGAGTTTTCCGACTTCTCCGACTGGATGGACAAGTATCAGTTGCTCATCGATCTGGGCAACGAGCAGGCGCCGCTCGACGGGCGCTACAAGACTGAGAGCAACCTCATCGACGGCTGCCAGAGCCGCGTGTGGCTGCAGGCCGACTATGAAGACGGCCTTATCCGCTTCACCGCCGAGAGCGACGCGCTCATCGTAAAGGGCATCATCGCCCTGCTCATCCGAGTGCTCAGCGGCCATACGCCCGACGAAATACTCGCCGCCGAACTGTATTTCATCGACCGCATCGGTCTGAAAGACCATCTCAGCCCCACCCGCAGCAACGGACTGCTGGCTATGGTCAAGCAGATGCGCATGTATGCACTGGCCTTCAAGGCCAAGGAGGGCGCATGAAACCGCGACCGGAAGAAAGGCGCCGCCGCCGCGTAATGGCGGTTGCGGGCCGGCTGTTTGGGCATACAAAGAGGTGGACAGCCGCCGCAACGGGGCTTTGGATAATGCTCACGATGTGCCTCATTGCGGCATCGTGCGGCTCGCCGCACCGCTATACAATAGGCGTGGCGCAGTGCAGCGAAGACTCGTGGCGCGCCAAACTGAATGAGGAACTGCGCACGGCCACCTATCTGTATGACAATGTAGACATACGCGTGGTGTCGGCCGATGACAACGATACGCTGCAGCGGGCGCAGATAGACAGGTTCGTCGACGAAGGTGTCGACCTGCTCATTGTCTCTCCCAACCAGATGAACAGCATCTCCGAGGCTGTCGACCGGGCTTACGACAGCGGCATACCCGTGATATTGCTCGACCGCAAGACCGGTTCGGGCAAGTATACCGCGTTCATCGGAGCCGACAACGTGGAGATAGGGCGCAGCATAGGCGAGTTTGTGGCCACACGGCTCGGCGGCCGCGGCACGGTGGTGGAGATACAGGGGCTTGAGGGTTCGTCGCCGGCCGTGGAGCGCCATCGCGGCTTCACCGACGTGCTGGGCCGCTATCCCGACATCCACATCATCGCCTCGCCCTCGGGCAACTGGCTTCAGGACAGCGGCGACGAAGCCATGGATGCGGTGATGCGTCAGGACACGGACCGGCAGATAGACTGCGTCTTCGGCCATAACGACCGCATGGCCGTGGGAGCTTACGAGATAATGAAAGGCTACGGAGCCGATGTCGGCGGCATGCTGTTCGCCGGAGTTGACGCCCTGCCCGGTGCCGACGGCGGCATAGCCCGCGTTCACGACGGCACGCTTACCGTGTCGTGCATCTATCCCACGGGTGGCGACAAGGTGATGGAGCTGGCCATGAACATACTCGAAGGCCGGCCGTACAACAAGGAAAACACACTGCGGGCGGCACTCGTCACCCGCGACAATGCCGGCGTCATGCTTATGCAGGCCGAGGAGATGGCCCGGCAGAACGAATACCTCGACACCCTTCACGGCAAGATAGACACTTATTTAGCACAGTATAACCATCAGAAGGTCTATCTTCTGCTTTCCATAATAATCGTAATCCTGCTCATCTTCTTCTTCACCATGGCTTACAGGGCCATGCTTATGCGGCGGCGCATGGCCGAAGAGGCTACCAACGCAAAGCTCGTGTTCTTCACCAACATGAGCCATGAGTTCCGTACGCCGCTCACTCTCATTGCCGACCCTGTGGAACAGATGCTCGGCGACGACAACCTGACCCCGCGGCAGCGCGGTCGTCTGGAGATAGTGAGCCGCAACGCCCGCGTACTGCTCAGGCTGATAGGCGAGATTCTCGACTTCCGCAAGCTGCAGAACGGCAAGATGAAGCTCATGGCCACCCGCTTCCGGCTGTCGGAACAGGCCCGCGTGTGGACCGACAGCTTCCGTCCCGTGGCCGAGAGCAAAGGCATAGAGCTGTGCTGCCGTACGGCCGACGGTATAGAGGTGGTGATGGATATGTATAAGGTGGAGCGCATCTGCTACAACCTTTTGGGCAATGCCATCAAGCACACCCGCCGCGGTGGCACGGTGACGCTTACCGTAACGGCGGCCGACACACGCGGCATGGTGGCCCTGAGCGTGAGCGACACGGGCGAGGGAATACCGCGCGACAAGCAGCAGAACATCTTCGACCGCTTCTTCATGGTGAACAGCAGCGCCGCCGACGGCACGGGCATAGGTCTCGCTTTGGTAAAGGCCTTTGCCGAAATGATGGGCGGACGTGTCACGGTGGAGAGCGAGCCGGGCCACGGCGCAACGTTTACGGTGCTGCTGCCGGCAGAGATTGAGGCTGGAGAGAGTGATGGGAGAAATGGGAATGATGGGAGGAATGGGAGAGATGGGAGGAATGGGAGTGATGGGAAGAATGGGAGTGATGGGAAGAATGGGAGTGATGGGGGTGCCGCCCCGCAGGCTCAGACTTCAGCCACCGCCGAGTCTTCCGACAGCCGCCCGCAGGTGCTTGTCGTGGACGACAGCGACGACATACGCACATACATATCGTCACTGCTCTCGGACAGATACGCCATAATATCGGCCGCCGACGGCAGCGAGGGGCTACGCATGGCCGTGGAATGTGTTCCTGACCTTATTGTCAGCGACGTGATGATGCCCGTGATGGACGGGCTGGAGATGTGCCGGCGCGTGAAGGGCGAGACGGCCACGAGCCATATCCCTGTGCTCATGCTCACGGCCCGCACGCTCGAAGAGCAGCGCGCCGAGGGCTACGATTGCGGTGCCGATGCCTACATAACCAAGCCGTTCAGCGGCAAGGTGCTCGTCTCGCGGGTGGAGAACCTGCTCGAAAACCGCAGAAGGTTGCGGGAACTCTTTGCCGGGATTTATGGGAGCAATGGGAGAAATGGGAGCGATGGGAGGAATGGGAGCGATGGGAGAAATGGGAATGATGGGAAGAATGGGAATGATGGGAGAAATGGGAGTTATGGGAAGAATGGGAATGATGGGAGCAACTACATCTTCGACAACCCTCCGGCCGACGGATGCTGCGGCGGTGCGGCGCCTGTGGCCAATGCTGCCGACAGCCGCTTCATGACCCGTCTGCGCGACTTCATAGCCGCTAATATCGCTGACTCGGACCTTAATGTTGAGACCATCAGTGCCGAAATGGGGTTAAGCCGCGTACAGCTCTATCGCAAGGTGAAGGCCATGACCGGAGCCACGCCCGTCGAACTCATCCGCCTCACCCGCCTGCGCCGTGCTGAAGAACTGCTGCTCGAGGGCGGAAAGACGGTGTCGGAAGTGGCATACGGGGTGGGGTTTTCGTCGCCGTCGTATTTCATAAAGTGCTATAAAGACCACTTCGGGCATACTCCGAACGACAGATAGTGCCGGGTAGCCGAAACACCGAATGAATGATTTTTCTTAATTGAGAGTTGAAAATGGAGAATGGATAATTATGATTACCACTGCAAGTGAGGTACAGCATGTCGTTTAAAGCCAGCACTCACAAACAAAGCAAATCATAATTTTCCATTCTCCATTCTCCATTTTCAATTTTCTTACGTTTTCCCAAGCTCCGGAGTTTCATCGTGATGACACCCCAAAAGGCCTCGTTGAAGATGCCACCGCTCATTTTGGACGTGCCGAGGGTACGATCTGTGAAAATGATGGGGACTTCTTTCAACTTGAATCCCAAGGTCCACGCTGTGAATTTCATTTCGATCTGGAAGGCGTAGCCTTTGAAACGGATGTTATCGAGGTCAATGGATTCCAAGACTTTCCGGGTGTAACAAACGAATCCGGCTGTGGCATCATGTATTTTCATGCCCGTGATGAATCTTACATATTTGGAGGCAAAATAGGACATGAGAACCCGTCCCATGGGCCAGTTCACGACGTTAACACCTGTAACGTAACGGGAGCCGATCGCCATATCGCCTTCCCCGCTTTCGCAGGCGTGATACAATTTGACCAGATCATCGGGGTTATGGGAGAAATCCGCATCCATCTCGAAGATGTAGTTATACCCGTGTTCCAGAGACCATTTGAATCCGGTGATATAGGCCGTTCCGAGTCCTAGTTTTCCTTTACGTTCTATCATAAAAAGCTGTTCGGGAAATTCTTGTT
>NZ_URNN01000081.1 GCF_900549175.1 uncultured Prevotella sp.
CTCGAACCCGCGACCCCGACCTTGGCAAGGTCGTGCTCTACCAACTGAGCTATTTCCGCGTCGTTTTGCGGTTGCAAAGATATTATTATTTCTTGTAACGACCAAAAGTTTCGTGCGTTTTTTTGATTATATGAATAATGCAAGTTGGTTTAAATGAAAGAGCTGCGTAGTATACTTGTGGTAAAAAGTTCCACGAAATGATACTGTTATAGATTTTTTTAATTAATTTTGAACCCAAATATATTTATGAACGAAACCGTTTGATAATAAAAGCAAAATTGGGAGGAAAACATAATGTTAATGTTCATCGGAATAGTGATTTGGATTGTCGGAATGTTTCTTTCACATGCAACAGGGCACGGAGATTGAAAAATCTCGAATAACGGGACAATTGCAAAGACAATAAATAAAACAATAATACAATAAATAGAACAATAATACAATGGGTAATATTGAATATAAAGAGATACATACGTTCGGCCGTGATGAACTGGAACGGCTGTTCATGTCTGTAGAATGGTCGTCGGGCCACTATCCCGACAAACTTGTTGAAGCCATGAAGAATTACGAGACGGTATATTCGGCATGGGATGGCGACCGGTTGGTCGGTATGATATGTACGATGGATGACGGGGTTATGACGGCCTACATACACTATCTGCTCGTAGATCCGGAATATCAGCACCGGGGCATCGGCAGACGTCTTGTGGAAATGACCAAGGAGAAGTATAAGGACTATCTGCGTATACTGCTTGTGGCATACGAGGACGGCATAAAGTTTTATGAATCGTGCGGATTCGACAAGTCCGATCACGGATTTCCCATGTACATCACTGAGTTGTGGACCTGACATCAGTTGCTCACCATGAGCACATTGCCGTCGAACCTTATCCGGTATTCCACGAGGCGGTGGCCGTCGTCGGATGTGCCGTAGTTGAGGTTGTACGTGCGTTTGCAGTTGTTGCACGTCACGGTATGGCCGTTGCCGTTTTCGGTCCATGACAGCGGGAAGTTGGTGGTGCTGTGATTGTCGAGGCAGTAGGGGCACTGTCCGTCGTAGGCCCTCCACTCGTTGGTCACCGAGCAGCCGATGATGAGACTGTTGTTGGCACCGAGCGTGTAACTGTATCTGTTTTCTATATCGGTGGTCAGCGCCATGTTCTTGTCATCGGCAGAAATGTCGAACGGAGCCGAAACCATGATGTAGCGTATGCCCTGTCTGCTCTGCGTCTTTACGTTTACGAACATGCCAGGGTTGTTGAGCACCCTTGCCAATATGCTTGCGGGGTGATAGTCGGCACGAAACAGGAAGTAGCACGGGCGGTTGCTGAAACGCTCTTCCGCCTTGTCGCACGATGTGACAACGGCACCGGTCAAAGCCACTGCGGCTATTGCCGCAGCAGCTTTGGCCAGCGTTTTTCTTATTTCTGTCATCGCCTTTTCTTTTCTTGTCATCGGAAAAGCTTGAAAAAATTAATAATTAATAATTAAAAATTAATATGGCCGTGCGCGGTCGAGCAGTTCCTTCTCTGCCTTTTCCACGGCGTCGAAACCGAAACTGTCCATCGTCGTGTGCATCATCTTGCAGATGCGGTCGTTGCACAAGTTCCCGATGCTGCCCTCGTGAGTGTGGCTGATGTTCTTGTCGGGCACAAAGCGTCCTTCTTCAATCTCCATGCCCACGGTCTTGTAGGCGTCGCGGAATGGCATGCCTGCCGCTGCCAGACGGTTAACCTCCTCCACTGAGAACATCGGGTCGTAAATCGGGTTGTCGAGGATGTGCTCGTTGACCTCGATGCGGCTTATTATCCATGCCGCCATCGCCAGACAGTCCTTCAGCTCGCCGAAGGCAGGCAGGAACACCTCCTTTATTATCTGAAGGTCGCGGAAATAGCCCGTGGGCAGGTTGTTCATTATCAGCTGTATCTGTTGCGGCAGAGCCTGCAGCTTGTTGCTCTTGGCGCGTATCAGCTCGAAGACGTCGGGGTTCTTCTTGTGCGGCATGATGGAACTGCCGGTGGTGCACTCTTTGGGCAGGCGCACGAAAGCGAAGTTCTGACTGTTGAACAGGCAGGCATCGAAGGCCAGCTTCGACAGGGTGCCGGCGATGGATGCCATGGCGAAAGCCACGTTGCGCTCGGTCTTGCCGCGCCCCATCTGTGCGTAAACCACGTTGTAGTCCATCGACTCGAAGCCGAGCAGGTGCGTGGTCATTGCGCGGTCGAGCGGGAACGACGAGCCGTAACCGGCGGCCGAGCCGAGCGGATTGCGGTTGGTCATGCGGTAGGCGGCATTGAGGAACAGCGTGTCGTCGGCCAGACTCTCGGCATGCGCGCCGAACCACAGGCCGAACGAGCTGGGCATGGCCACCTGCAGGTGGGTGTAGCCCGGCATGAGCACATGCTTGTACTGGTTGCTCTTGGCTATCAGCTCGTCGAACAGGGCCATCACGGCCTGTGCCACCTCCTTCAGCTCCTGTCGTATGAAGAGCTTCAGGTCGACGAGCACCTGGTCGTTTCTCGACCGTCCGCTGTGTATCTTTTTGCCCATGTCGCCCAGGCGGCGCGTGAGCATCAGTTCCACCTGCGAGTGAACGTCTTCCACACCGTCTTCTATTACAAATTCGCCGCGTTCGCACATATCGTATATGTTGCGCAGTTCGGCCAAAAGACATGGCAGCTCGTCGCTGCCGAGCAGTCCGATGCTTTCGAGCATGATGATGTGAGCCATGGAGCCCATCACGTCGTACTTGGCCAGATAGAGGTCCATCTCGCGGTCGCGTCCCACGGTGAAACGCTCTATCTCCTTGTTTATCTCAAAGTTTTTCTCCCAAAGTTTGCTTGCCATTGTTCCGTCTTTGTTTTTTTTATTCGTAGGGGATAGCGGCCAGGGTGTCGGCTATCTTCTCGATACCTTCCTGCAGCGGCCCCGACACCATACCCTTGATGAACGGGTTGAGGCTGGCCTCCACCGTTATTTTCATCTTGCACGATGTCTCGGTTACGGGCAGCAGCTGAATCCATAGATTGAAGGGTATGGGCGACTGCTCGGACTCGAACTTCACGCATTTAGGCTCTTCGCGGTTGATGATGCGCAGGCGCAAATCGCCCACGGGAGCCACGCTGATGCTCACCGAGTCGTGGTCGAAGTGGAAGTCTTTCACCTTGTCTTCGGGCACACGGTCGCGTACTTCCTCCAGATTTTCCAGATTGCTGATTTTGTTGTATACGGCCGTCTGTGAATATGGTATCTGCTTTATGCTGCTTTCAAATCTGCTCATGTAAGTTGTGCTTTTTAATTAATAAGATACTGTGTCAAAATGCAGTTCATGCACAAAAAAAAGTAGGGACATATTCTTGTATTTGTCCGTTTGTAACATGTTTATATTCAATGTTTACCAGGCGGACAAATACAAGAATATGTCCCTACCTGCGCAATCGTCTGCATTTCGTTCAGGCCTATTCTTTTCTCCACTCCGACGGGTTCTTGCGCCATTCGTTAAGCACGGCGATGTCATCGGTGGCAATATATCCCGTCTCGGCGGCCTGGGCCACCACATGCTCGTAGTCGGTGAGCGTGACGAGTTTTACTCCGGCGTCGGCAAAAGCCTTCTCTGCCACGGGGAATCCGTAGGTGTAAGACGCCACCATGCCCACCACCTCGCAGCCGTGCTTGCGCAGTGCCTCCACTGCCTTGAGACTGCTGCCGCCGGTGGAGATGAGGTCTTCTACAACCACAACCTTTGCCCCCGGAGTGAGTTCACCCTCTATGAGGTTTTCCATGCCGTGGTCTTTGGGTTTGCTGCGTACGTATGCGAACGGCAGCGACAGCTCGTCGGCCACGAGTGCTCCCTGTGCTATGGCGCCTGTGGCAACACCGGCCACGGCCTCGGCCTCGGGGAAATTCTCCTGTATGGCGTGACACAGTTCTATCTTCACGAAGTCGCGCAGGCGGGGGAACGACAGGGTCTTGCGGTTGTCGCAGTAGAACGGCGATTTCCAGCCTGATGCCCATGTGAAGGGGTTGCCCGGTTGCAGCTTTATGGCTTTCACCTCGAGCAGTTTTGATGCGAATGTTTTCTTGATTGTGCTCATTTCTTATATTGTTTTTTTATGTTAATGCCGTTATCTTTGCAAAGGTAGGGATTCTTTGTCAAATGCGTGTTGATGGTATGGTTAAAAAGTCTTTAACCCTTGGCGAAAGCCAGTGTGATGACGCTCAGGCGTATCCCCGGTATGCCGTCGAGGCAGGCCCCGCAGGCCATGGTGGTGGCACCCGTTGTTATCACGTCATCAACCAGCAGTACGTGGCGGCCGGCCAGTCTGCTGCCGTCGGTGAGGCGGAACGCGTCTTTCACGTTGTCGCGTCTCATCCATCGCGTGAGTGTGGTCTGGCTGGAGGAGAAGGCTGTGCGTTCCAGTGCTTCGGTGTCAACCGGTATGCCCGTCACCTCTCCTATGCCTCTGGCTATCAGCTCGCTCTGGTTGTAGCCTCTGCTGCGTTTGCGCTTGCGGGTGAGCGGCACGGGCACCATTACGTCGATACCGTCGAAAAATCCCGCACAGGCAAACTCACGTGCCATTATCCGTCCCATTGTTACGGCGGCATCGGCGCGTCCGCCATACTTCATGGCGTAGACGATGCGTGCCGACTCGGTGTGCGGCAGATGGAAAAACAGGGCGGCGGCCCGCTCCACCGGCATAAGCCCCCAAAACAGCCGGGCCATCGGGTTGTCTTCCGGAGAGCGGGCATAGCCGGTGCGCGGCAGATGCAGCAGGCACACCTGGCATACGGTGTCTTCGGTGGGCGACAGGCGCGACCCGCATGCCGTGCACACACGTGGTGCAATGAGGTCGAGCAGGCGTGTGACGATGCTAATCCTCATATTCTCCGTCAGGGTAGTCTGAATCTAGACCGTCGGTGCAGTCAGCGGCGTCGCCGAGGCAGCGGCGTATTTGGTCGAATGTGAATCCGCGGCTTATCCCGAACCTTATCAGTTTGGTGTTCAGCTCATACTCGTTTGCGGCCCGTGTGCTCTTGCGCTTGCTGTTGAGCATGGGGCGCAGCACGGCCATATATTCCCCGTCGCCGATGCCGTCGAGCACGCGCTGCTGTATGTCGCTGTCTATGTGCTTCATCCACATGGCCTGCTCAATTTTGCGGCGTCCCCATTTGTTGTATTTTATCTTGTCGGAAGCAAAGGCCCGTGCAAAACGTTCGTCATCGACGAACCTGTTGGCGGTGAGATATTCCATGACGCGTGCCCGGGCGTCTTCGGCCACGCCCCATCGTTTCATCTTCTCTACCATCTCATGCGAGCAGTGTTCTGCCTGTGAGCATACAGTGGCGAGGCGCAGGCGCGCTTCCTCTTCTGTCATTTCTTTCATTTTTTTAGTAGGGCTTTGTTGGTTTTGTAGGTGGAGTGGGTGCGATAGTTTTTGTAGGTGTGGTATGGGTGGCTTTTGCGAACCGTTCCCTGCCGAAACTGTCGTGGCGCGTCTCCACAGTTGTAAAACCGCAGTCGCGCAGCATGCCGCGCAGTTCTGCTGCGTAGAGAGGGTTTATCTCGAAGTAAAGCTGCCCGCCCGGTTTCAGTGCCTGTGCCGCATACCGGGCTATGGCCCGGTAGAACAGCAGCGGGTCGTCATCGGGTACGAATAGTGCCGTATGTGGCTCGTGGTCGAGCACGTTGTGCTCCATGTCACTGCGTTCGCGCTGGCAGATGTATGGCGGGTTGCTCACTATGATGTCCCAGCGGGCGTTGTCGCGTGGTGCGTCCAGCGCATCCTGTACACAGAATGTAACCTTGGCTCCGAGATTTGCCGCATTGCGCTCTGCAATGCGGAGTGCCTCTGCATACATGTCCCATGCCGACACACTTGCTCCCGTGATGTCGAGCGCCAGCGTTATGGCAATGCAGCCGCTCCCGGTGCCGATGTCGAGTATCGCCGGCCCGCCGCCGCCATCGTATTTCCGGTCTTTTCCGTCTTTCCCGTTCGAGGAGACTACCCATTCGCACAGTTCTTCCGTTTCAGGACGCGGTATGAGCACTCCCGGTCCGACGTTCAGCGTGCGGCCGCAGAAGTCGGCCCGCCCCAAAACGTACTGTACCGGTTCGGCTTTCATCAGGCGGCTGACGATTTTTTCCAGTTCGTGACAGTCATCTGCCGATAATTGTGTAACTTTGCCGCAATAAATATCCGTGGCCGACATGCCGAAACGCACGTCAAGCACGTAGCGGATGATGGCCTTGGCCTCGCCGCTGTCGTAGATGGCGGTAAGTGGCCGCCAAAGGTTCTCGTAGGTCATTATGTATGCAAAAATATATAAAATCTGCGACATTCCGCCCCGGCAGGATAAAGAAATTTGTTTTATTATTTGGTGAAGAGTTATGGACAGAATGTCTGAAGACGAAAAATACATGCGCCGTTGCCTGCAACTTGCAGCATGCGGCAGGAAAAACGCACGCCCTAACCCTATGGTGGGGGCGGTGATAGTGCACGACGGCCGCATCATCGGCGAGGGGTACCACGTGCGTTGCGGCGAGGGGCACGCCGAGGTGAATGCCTTCGCTTCGGTGAAGGCGTGCGACGAGCCGCTGCTGCCGGAGGCGACCATATATGTCAGTCTCGAACCGTGCGCCCATTATGGCAAGACACCACCGTGTGCCGAACTGATTGTGCGCAAGGGTGTGCGCCGTGTTGTCGTGGGGTGCGTCGACCCGTTTGCCAAGGTAAAGGGGCGCGGCATAGAGATGATACGCAATGCCGGTATCGAGGTTACGGTTGGGGTGCTTGAGCGTGAGTGTATCGAGCTGAACAGCCGTTTCATGACATATCACAGTCTGCACCGTCCGTACATCATATTGAAGTGGGCGCAGACGGCCGACGGGTTTATCGACGACAATTTCCGTCCGGTGATGATATCAAACGATTTCACCAGGATGCTCAGCCATAAACTGCGTGCCGAGAACGATGCCATTCTTGTGGGGCGGACCACTGCCGCCCGTGACAATCCACAACTCAACGTGCGTGATTGGGTGGGGGATGACCCGCGGCGGATTGTCCTCGGCCACGATATCGACCTGACAGCACTTGTCGGCGAACTCTATGGCGACGGTATTCAGTCGCTCATTGTGGAGGGTGGGGCAAAGACCCACCGTTCGTTCATCGACCTCGGCCTGTGGGATGAGATACGTGTGGAAACGGCACCGTTCGCCGTCTGCCGCGGTACGCGTGCGCCACAGCTACCCGACAATGTTGCTGTTACGGCGTGTTGCCGGTACGACGGCAATGTAATCACGATGTATAAGAGGGCTGGCCATGAAGTAAGATAAGTTATATTACTTTGCAATATAAGTTGTTTTACTTTGTGATGAGGCCTTCTGCATCCTGTATAAACCCAGTCGGCAGTGTGAGTTTCGCGGCTATAGTCACCGCGTACGCAGTCCAGCAGTCAGACCTTTTTCCTTTACCGTGACAAAGGAGGTAAAATTGTTATTGTATTCTAAAAACAACTTCATGAGGGTGTTTCAAAATGCAAGGGAAGCAACATGTAGGGACATATTGTATTTGTCTGCAATAAAATATCAATACGTTATTTGCGGACAAATACAAGAATATATCCCTGCAGTAGATGTAATCCGCGGTATGGAAGTTATTTGCTGGACAGCAATAGATTCCAATACAGCTCCTCGATATATGAAGTATATCCCCTATTTAGACATAAATTTCTTATCAGTGAGTTTTCTACTTATTTGTTAACAATCTTGCTTCCTAAATATTGGATTGCAGTTTGTCCAAATAGAAAATAGTCCAATACGAAAAGGATAATATAAAGATGTCACCTACGGAATTTCTAACATCAATAAATCTTGCGAACCCATTACCCTTTCTTTTTGATACTTTACTACCAAAGTGAAAACTTCATTACTGTCAGGCTTAATACTCTAAAAAAACAGAGAGGAACTATAAGATTTCTTCGTCTTATTGGTTCTTATACTCGTCAAACTTTCTTGTGAAATCTATATGTGTCATAATGTTTAAATTCATAGTGTGTTATCGTTTCCTAGTGATTCCCAATAAGGTTTCAGCCGCTCTCTTATCAACAAACCGACAGTCTGAAAATCTATGGATTCCTGATATTTTATTTTACGCAGAAAGCCTTTCCAAAAAGATTGGCGGTCTTTTGATGAGAAAAACTCTTCAGTAAACAAGGGGTGATTCTCTCGATAACCTGTTTCCCTATTTGTAAAAGTGGATTTAATGGCATCTGACAGAATTTCATAGTCAACCCTGTCTGTCACCAAAATGCGATGGACATCAAAGAAGTCTTTCATTCGACTATTAGCCCAAGAGAGCACTATCATGGCATGAAACTTTTCAGCAACGACAGTCTCTAATGGGTAAGCCTTTATCTCCGCCTGTGGCACGGTATCAATCAATGCCGGAAAAGCCAGCTCTTGGGGTGCAGGGGTCACGACATCTCCAAAACCTATGTCCATAGATACGCGCTGACGGGCAGTATCAAGATGGGCAACGACAGAAACCCGAACTCCGTGATATTCATTGTTTACCGTTATGTCCTCCGCTTCTACGGTATCAGCGTCATAGCAGGCTCCGTCAAGAACACATTCTACATTGCATATTTCTTTGATAATTCGTTTGATGTTCTCCTTATCATTGTTGATGCGTGTCGCCATAAAGTCTATATCCAAGGTCGGACGGGCTTCAAAGCGGTCGTGAGCGTAGAGCAATGCACCACCCTTTAGGATAAAATACTCACGGTAGTTGCTGATGGACAAACGATAAAGCAGCCGTTCCTGCATATAACGGGAAATCATCATTTGCGGATTGTAGTGTTCTGCTCTTGACAAATTAAGCAGTCGCTCCTTAACCGATTTTCCGGAATTTGTATATGTCTTGTTCATTATAGTATGAATTTTATCAGCTCATCAATTTTTTTGCCCACACGCAGTTGCGATGCGTATTCATATAGACGGGTTATGTCGCGTTCTTTGCGTGACAGATAGTTATTGAATATTTCGGAACTTACATCCAAGCCAATCTTATTCCGATACTTGATGGCATCGCAGACCGATTTTTCCAAATCATACACTTTAACTTTGAAGCCGTCAATCTCCACTTCTACAACCCCAAGCTCGTAAGCTTTTTGTGTCATAAAACTAAGTTCAATCGGCGGAAACACAGGAAGCGTTATCCGTCGTGTGCGTTCTACAGCAATGTGGTATGCTTGTGGAATTTGAGTCGTAAGTTCATGGTACGACCATGCGGAATAAAGACACAACACACCGCCTGACACCAATGTTTCGACATCAATCATTTGTTTGGCCAGTCCGTTACGGAGTGCGTATACGCCTCGGCGCAATCGTACAATCCGTCCAGTTCTCGTACCATACAATAACTGGTCATATAGCGATACCTTTTTGGCTTCCGCTGACGATATGTAGCCGCCATTACGAGTTATATATTCCGTTATATTCATTTCAATTATCTTATTAACGGCAAAGTTACTACATTTTTTTAAATATGCAGTATGTTTGATGTAATAATTGGGGTTAGACAATGATATTCTACTGACCCCATATAACTTTTATTTATACCAAACTGTACTGTAAAATTAATGCGTGTGTGCCAAAACGCTTGATACCACGTTTTTGACACACACGTACCGAGATGGGGTGTAGTATTGCAGCCGTTTCCGATTTGTTGCCTGATGTGTATCTGATCGGCATCTCTCTATTTACATAATGTCACTTTCTTCCGAAGTCGGCCGGCACTTCGCCCCACTTCTGCGTCTCCCATTTTATGATGGGAGTCTTGTACCTGTGGGTGGCGAGCCACCGTTCGGCACGGGCGATGATGTTGTACAGCTCTTCTGTTTTCGGCGTGCGTTCCAACTTTGTCTTGCACTTGCCCTTGTTCACCCACAGTATGGCGTTGTAGCTGTCGGAATAGATGGCCTTTTGGATGCCATGTTGTTCCATCAGGGCCAGGGCATGCACGATGGCGAGAAATTCGCCTATGTTGTTGGTGCCGTGTAGCGGTCCGAAATGGAACACCTGCGCACCGGTGGCAAGGTCGATACCCCGATATTCCATAGGCCCCGGATTGCCGGAGCAGGCCGCATCTACGGCCCAGGCGTCGGCTCTCACATCCGGGTGCAATGGCAATACGGTGTCGTGACGGTAGTCGGGTGGGTTGTACATTTCCGTACTGTGCTTTTACATACGTTCGGGAACCTCGATGCCCAAAAGCGACATGCCGTTCTTTATTATCTTGGCCACATTGCGGGCCAGCACAAGGCGCATCCGCTTCTTGGCCTCGTCTTCCTCGCGCAGGATACTGTAGTCGTGGTAGAACTGGTTGAACTCTTTGGTCAGTTCGTAGCAGTAGTTGGCAATGCCGCTCGGACTGTAGTCCTTGCCGGCCTGTGCCACGGCGGCACCATATTCGTTCATCTTCTGTATAAGGGCAATCTCCTTGTCGTTGAGGATGTTGCCGGTGGTGTGCGGGGCGGGCAGCGATGCCTCGCCGCCGGCCTTGCGCAGTATGCTGCGTATGCGTGCGTGGGTGTACTGTATGAACGGGCCGGTGTTGCCGTTGAAGTCGATGGACTCTTCGGGATTGAAGAGCATGTTCTTGCGTGCGTCCACCTTGAGGATGAAGTATTTCAGCGCGCCCATGCCCACGATGCGTGCTATCTCGTCGCGCTCCTTTTCGCTCATGTCGTCAAATTTGCCGGCCTCTTCGCTCGTCTTGCGTGCGTCGGCCACCATCAGGGCCATCAGGTCGTCGGCGTCTACCACCGTACCCTCGCGGCTCTTCATCTTGCCGTTGGGCAGTTCCACCATGCCGTAAGAGAAGTGTACCAGCTCGCGGCCCCACTTGAAGCCCAGACGGTCGAGGAGTATCGAGAGCACCTGGAAATGGTAGTTCTGCTCGTTGCCGACCACGTATATCATCTTGTCGATGGGGAAGTCCTTGAAGCGCATTTCGGCTGTACCGATGTCTTGGGTCATGTATACGGATGTGCCGTCGGAGCGCAGCAGCAGCTTCTGGTCGAGACCCTCGTCGGTCAGGTCGGCCCATACGCTGTTGTCATCCTTGCGGAAGAAGAGGCCTTTCTCCAGTCCCTCTTCAACCTTGGCCTTGCCGCGCAGGTAGGTCTCGCTCTCGTAGTATATCTTGTCGAAGCCTACGCCCATGGCGCGGTAGGTCTCGTCGAAGCCGGCATACACCCAGTCGTTCATGCGTTTCCACAGTGCGCGTACCTCGGGGTCGTTCTGCTCCCACTTCACCAGCATGTCGTGAGCCTCGCGTATCAGTGGAGCCTCCTCCTTGGCCTTCTTCTCGGCGGCCTCTTCGTCCATGCCTTCTGCGACAAATTTTGTCGTGAGCTCTTTCACTTCCTCGCGGTAGTGCTTGTCGAAGGCCACGTAGTAGTCGCCTATCAGGTGGTCACCCTTTTTGCCGCTTGTCTCCGGTGTCTCGCCGTTGCCGTATTTCAGCCATGCCAGCATCGACTTGCAGATGTGTATGCCGCGGTCGTTGACTATGTTGGTCTTGACAACACGGTTGCCGTTGGCTTCCATTATCTGTGCCAGCGACCATCCCAGCAGGTTGTTGCGCACGTGGCCCAGATGCAGCGGCTTGTTGGTGTTGGGTGATGAATATTCTATCATCACGAGCGGACTGTCGGCCGTTACCTTACGGTGACCGAAATCGGCGTCTTTGTCGATGTCGGCCAGCAGCGCGAGCCATGCCTCTCCCGATATGACGAGGTTGAGGAAGCCCTTCACCACATTGAATGTGGCCACGGCCTCACAGTTTGCCGCAAGGTATTCGCCGATTTCCTGCGCCGTATCTTCCGGCTTCTTTTTGGAAATCTTCAGAAACGGGAACACCACGAGCGTGAGGTTGCCTTCAAACTCACGTTTGGTCTTCTGCAGCTGTACCATCTTTTCCGGTACCTCCTGTCCGTAAAGAGCCTTCACGGCCTCTTTCACGGCACTGCAAATCATGCTTTCGATATTCATATTCTTGGATATGTCTTTATTTATACTTTTCGTTTTGGCGGCAAAGTTACCAAAAAACGCCGGAATAATCAACGGAAAAAGTAATAATAGTATAATTTTGCTTGATTATTAAGGCATTACATGAGGTTCTTGTAGCGGCAATGAATCATCTGTACGTATTTCCGGTGTCAATAATGATGTCAATAATGGTGTCAATAATCCATCCGTCACCAAAATTGCAATGAAAATAATTTGGATGTTCCCCAAAATCTCCGTATCTTTGCATCCGATATGCGCTTGTGGCGAAATTGGTAGACGCGCCAGACTTAGGATCTGGTGATTTCGGTCGTGTAGGTTCGAGTCCTATCAGGCGCACTATAAAGAAAGCTAAATGTCTGTTTGTTAGATATTTAGCTTTTATTATTCAAATAATTTAGCTACAAATTAGCTACTTATTTTCGCTATAAGCACAAACGGAGAGTAAAAGAGCCTGATTTGCGTGACGCAAACCAAGCTCGGAGTATTCTAAATTGCCAACTATCGGCAAACATGATGCAAAGATACAAAATATCTCCCGAAAAACAAAATGAAAAAAGGGTGGCACTCCATTATTGAAGTACCGCCCTTGGGTAGTGTGTATTACCTATTGTGTGGCTATTATTCTGTCTTTGCCAATTCGTTAATTAACTCGCTGTACTCTTTTATCGCCCACAGCACATAAGTAGATTCTTGGCTACAGTCCTCGCCTATGCAGAACGCTGATACAATCGAGAAAGCATCACACATCATGGACTTGTACTCTTCCAGTCTCTTGAACTCCCTGAACTTGGCGATTGTCTTTGCCGCCTCGTCTGTTACCTTTATCGTTGTCATATAATTATCTTCTTTTTTTGAGTTTAACATTTAATATTATGTGTTCTCATGGTAAGGGATTATTATTGTGTCATTACTCATATTTCTTGATTATCTCGTCTTCTGCTTCCTCGCCCCACTTAGTGAAGATGATTATCCCCCATTTCGTATGAGCGCAGATGAATGGGTCTCTCGCTCTCTTTTTCGCCCTCTCCCATAGTTCTTTCTTTGTCGACATTTCATGTGCTGGGGCTGCTATAAAGAATCTATAGTGATTATAATAAGGGACTTTATAGAAAAGTCCTGAAGAACTCCATGCCGCTTCTTCAGGGAAATTTTCCTTTGTGTAAAATGGGAATTTATGATTAAATCCGATTTTATAGTGTTTTTCGTAACCCTTACGTATTTCATAAGCATTGTAGAGTTTTGATATTTTATTTTTCCAAAATTCGGGAATGTCCATTGTCAGAACTCTGTTTATATCAGCCATCTTGTATTCAGGTAACACGCCCTTGTAATCAGAAAGCCTGCCACATACGAGATTGTATTTGTTTATGACCTTTTCAAAATCATCGTAGCGCACAAACAAAACTTCTTCACCGAAATCCTTTTTCAGACGCTGGAGAATCTCTTTTGAGGTTCGCAGATTCCTTTGGTGGTCCATTTTTGCCATAATCCTGTCTCTTTCTTTATTTAAGGTTGACAATCTGTATACGAACTTCATCTTTTCTTCTTCATACTGCTTCAATCTTTCAGATTTTGCATTGTTGAATCCAAGTATGGCGAGGTTCCTTTTTTCACGTTCTATATTCTTGTCAAAAGTATCGATAATATCATGTACTTGCTTCGACTTCTTGCTTATTTCGTCATCTTTTTGTTGTAATGCTTCATAGTCATCAGAACTGTATTTTTTTATCTCTTCGACAAGCATAAGGAAAAAGTAAGTCAAATCGTTATGTATCGGAGTGTTTGGATTTCCCACAACGCTATTTCCCCGTCTAAAGAAATTTAATAGTTTATTCATATTTCAATCTTTATTTTTTCTGTTTTTAATCTCGTACATAACGTGGCATACCACCATGCCGACTGATACGCCGCAAAAAAATGTTGCTATACAAATCATATCTTAGTCCTCCTCTATTAATACGCTGTAAGATACGGTTATCAATTCTTTTGTCCTTTTGAAAAATTCGAGATAAACCAATCCACTCGTGCCAGCACTGGATTTAAAGTTATACATATCAAAAAAGAAATTGTCTTTTATCGTTATTCTCAAAAACAAATCTCCTTTATGCTTGAATGTATCACTTTGGTTACTACTGCCACTCTGCACCGTAATAAATAGATGGAGTCCTTCATCAAACTCTATATCAGCTTGGGACTTAGGATTAAGAAGAAACATCCCATGACTAATCATTCTAACATCGTCAACTTTTACTGATTTTATTTCCATAGATTCTTTCTTTTTAAGTGCACCCTTGGCCGGCCTCGGTTGCACCGTTTTATAATTGTGGTTCGTCCTCCTTGCTAAATTCGTCTATCATATCTACATATCCCGTCAAGACAAGCGCCGTCGTTGAGCATAAGTCACCGCCGCCATTTGACGCAGCCTGCAATATAAGCTCCACGAACGCATCGCAAATCATCGCCTTTGCCTCGAACAGGCCTTCCTCACTCCGCAGCCGCTCTATTGTCTTTGCGGATGTACTTGTTACTTTTATTGTCTCCATAATTTTTTGTTTTTATTGGCTGCCCTCGGGAATACCGAGGCCATACCGGGTTAATAAATTTTAGTTTTGTCCTCTGAAGAACCGGGGCGGAATTACACCGCACCTGGCCGGGATGTCCCAGTGAAGATTATTATTAATGTGGCATTATTCTATCGTGAACTCTTTGAAGTGCCTGCCCACATATATGCCCATGATGTAGGCGCAAAGGGCTGTTATAGTTATTATCGTTATCATATCAGCCTATCTTTATAAGGTTACACTTTTTGAAACACCTGTATTCTTCTTTTTCAGTGTCCCAATACACTTGCAGATTGTCATTTGTCTTTCTGCCTGTGCCTTTTATCTCACCGATTAGCCCCTCTTTGAGAGTTCCGAATGCCTGGCGCAATGTGCCATCCGTCTTCTTGAAATAGAACTCGACTATACGGTTTCTGAGCATGGTGCGCAGCTTGACGTTCGCCCATGCGCATTTCAGTGCCTCGCTCATCGTATAACCATTCTTATGCACGAATGACCACGCCATGCGCATTATCTCTCTCATTGTCTCTCTGAACTTTGCCATATCATTATTTTATTGTGGGGCGGCGGTTGCCCGCCCCGTTGCCTTGTTATGCCACTATATTATTAAGTTTGTATTCGTCGAAGTCGTTGGATGTCTCTTCGCCGTCTTCTGTGTAGCTGCCAGCACCATGCACGCAGAACACTGTATCTGTCTGGACAAATGCGCCGGTGCCGTTGTAATAGTCATCTTCAACATAGCCGTCCACCTCGAACGTGTATTCGATAAAGAGTATCTCGCCGTCTTTAGCGTACTCGACCGTGCCCTCGCCCTCTTCTATGAGGCTTGCGATGTTTTTGTAGTCTGATGCTGTCAGTGTCATATCTCTATTGTTTTATTTGTTACTTATTGTTTGATGTTGCAAAGATAATGTTTAAAACATTACGAAACAAGTAATAAGTAATGTTTTATCCTTATTTTAACATTAATTAGTAATATTAATAACATTACATAAATATATAATTGTAATTTTACAACATTAAAACTTATATATATATGGATAATATTGAAATATTACTTAAA
>NZ_URNN01000082.1 GCF_900549175.1 uncultured Prevotella sp.
CGGAACGACCATGCTCGAGGGCGACGAGATAACGCTGACGGCACGTCCCAACAAGGACTTCGTGTTCGCGGGATGGCTGCGCGACGGCGTGGAGGTGTCGGCGGAACAGTCGTACACGCTGCGCATGGGGCGCACCGACACCCACATGACGGCACGCTTCACGTATTCGCCCGACCGTCCCGACGAGCCGCTCATGCCCGTACAGCACACCTATTCGATATATGCGGGCACGGTGACGGTGAATCCCGGCCTGTCGGCATACATGCCCATATCGCTTGAAAACACGGGCGACATCGACCGGCTGGAGTTCCGGCTGCGCCTGCCCGCGATGTTCGGCGTGGTGGCCGACAGCACCCTCACCACGTCGCGCACGGAGGGACGCACCGTAAAGGTAGAGAGCCGCGCCGACGGTGACAGCACCGTGGTGGACGTGACGATAGCGGGTGACGCGCCGTTCGCCTACAACAACGGTGCCGTGGTATATCTCTATCTGACGGCAGCCGACACAACCTCAATGGGAACATACAGTGCCGACATCGCCTCGGCCACGGGGTATGAAGGCACGGGCACCCGCCATCCGTCGACACGCGGCGGCACCATCATCGTGGAACGTGCCCTGCCGACAGACATGCCCGGCGACGTGAACGGCGACGGACGCATAAACATACAGGACGTGGCCATGCTTACGGGCTACATACACGGCAGGCGGTACGACAGTTTCATACTGAAGAACGCCGACATCAACGCCGACGGGCGACTCAACATCGTCGACGTGGCGCTGCTGGTCAGGCTGGTTATAATATATAATATGTAAGAAGACAATATCCAAATGAAAAGACTGATGACAATGATGGCAGGCATCATTACTGCAATGGCGGCGCTGGCCGCCGGCAGCAGGATGACGCTGTCGGACATATATTACAGTGACGCATACGGTTCGTGGGTGGTGGAGATTGGCCTTGACAACCCCGAGGAGACGGTGAACGCCTTCCAGTGCGACATAGCCATACCGAAAACATTCACATTCGACGTGGGCACGTACGTCTTTACCGAGCGTGCCTTAGAGCTGAGGATGGGAAAATATGTCGACACGCACACGTACACATCGGCCGTGAGGGCCAACGGCAGCCTGCGCGTTCTGGTGTACTCGTCGGAGAACAAGGCCATTAAGGGCACTGACGGAACGGTGCTGGTGATGGCGCTGAAGGACGCGTCGCAGTATCAGAACACGCCGCACGACCGGAAGTTCAGGGCCAACATGACCAACATTGCGCTGACCCGCTCGGCAGACGGCGAGATTGTGGAAGACGCGGAATACCCCGAAGCCGTGGTTGGTGACAGCACGCTGCAGTGCTACAACTGCATGAACAATACAGCTTTCGTCATCGGCGGCATCAGTGCCGGCGAGCTGGAAGACATCAACACCAACCTTTCGACCAACGATCGGCTGGTGACCGTCGACCTGACACGGTGCACGGATGCCTCGCTCGGCACGCTGGACGTAAAGAACGGAAACACCATCATCATGGCGGCCGGGGAGCATCAGGTGGACAATACGGACAACGTTTTCTGGAAAGAGAACGGCGAATGGGTGTGCAACAGCATGCTGCTTTCGGACAACGGACTGTCGCTGTCGCTGCCGTTCAGCGCGCGGGCGAGGCATTTCACATACGACCGGCGCTACACCGGAGGCGTGTGGAACACGGTTTGTCTGCCCGTGGCACTTACCGAAGGGCAGTATGAAGCACTCAGGGAGAAGGGTGTGGTAATGGCGCAGATGGCGTCTTTCGACGCGGGAAACGCCGTTGTCTCTTTCGCTTATGCCGACGTGCCGGCCGCAAACATGCCTTACATCATCAAGCCCAAAGCCGATGACGTGGTGTTCGGCGACCTGCAGGATGTCTTGCTCGTGGCGTCGGAACGCACGGGAGTGGCCGCCAACGGCCTGACAATGCAGGGCAACTACGACTATACCGTAATCTGCTCCACAGCCGACACGGCACGCTACGGATATGAGGAGGGCACGGGAGAATTTGTAAAACTCGGCCAAAACTGCATATTGAAGCCTTTCAGGTGCTTTCTGGAACTGCCCGCCGGAACTCCGGTTGCCCAATCACGCATCTGCATATCCGCCGGCAGCACCAACGGCATAACCGACATAGCCATCGGCAACAGCGGCAGCATGACCGGAAACAGCGGCAGCAAGGACGGCTACAAGGTATATACCATAGACGGACGGCGGATAAAAGGCAGGCCGGCAGGCGGCATATACATCATCGACGGCAAAAAGACTGTCACAGGACGGTGTCCGTCTGCGGCGGGAGAATAAACCGGATCTTGACACATCTTTTATTATATACAAACCCCAAATCCGACAGGCATTTGGGGTTTAACATTTGTAAAAATGTCGAGCCACTGCGCAAACAGCCGTTAACGGCATGAAAGCAACTGTTAAATTGCAACAAATATAAATGCCAAAATGGCACAATAATAAAATTTGCACCTATATTTGCACTCGTAATGATTGAAAATAATAATCAACAGAATAACATTAAACTAATAATTTTAAGATGAAAAAGATTGCAAATTATCTATTACCGGCGATTTGCCTCGTAGCAATCGTCTTTTCAGTAGCTGCTTTCAACAAGGCCGGAGCGGCTCCTGCAACAACGGGCGCAGCAAGCGCACCGGCCGGACAGCCCATTGACCTGACATTCGCAGCCGAAAAGGCACTGCCGTCTGTCGTGCATATAAAGTATGTACAGAACAGCAAGATAAAGACTGTGGACGTGCAGAGCGACCCGTTCAGCGACTTCTTCAGCGACCCGTTCGGCGGATTCTTCGGACGCGGCAACGGCGGCACGCAGAAGCGTCAGGTGCAGACGCCGCGACGCACCGCCACCGGTTCGGGCGTGATAATATCGGCTGACGGATATATCGTGACCAACAACCACGTGGTGGACGGCGCCGACGAGCTTACCGTCACACTCAACGACAACCAGGAACACTCGGCACGCATCATCGGAACCGACAAGACCACCGACCTTGCCCTCATCAAGATAGACGGCAAGAACCTGCCGGCAATCACCATTGCCAACAGCGATGACATAAAGATTGGCGAATGGGTGCTGGCCGTGGGCAACCCGCTCGGACTGAACAACACCGTCACCGCAGGTATCGTAAGCGCCAAGGCACGCTCGCTGGGTGCCAACGGTGTGGAGTCGTTCATACAGACCGACGCCGCCATCAACGCAGGCAACTCGGGCGGAGCACTCGTCAACACACGCGGAGAACTGGTAGGCATCAACGCCATGCTCTACTCGCAGACAGGCTCGTACAGCGGCTACGGCTTCGCCATACCCACCACCATCATGAACAAGGTGGTGGATGACCTGAAGAAATACGGCACCGTGCAGCGTGCGATGATAGGCATACAGGGCAGCGACGTGAAGAACTACGTGGACATGCAGAAAGACCAGGGCAAGGAGATTGACCTCGGAACGATGGAGGGAATCTATGTGGCCAAGGTTGTGGAAGACGGTGCCGCCGCCGATGCGGGCCTGAAAGAGGGCGACGTGATAACAAACGTCGACGGACAGAAAGTTACGCGCATGGCCGAGCTTCAGGAGGTGATTGCGAAGAAACGCCCGGGCGACAAGATTACGATAACCTATCTGCGCGACAAGAAAAAGAAGACCGAGACCGTCACTCTGAAGAACGAGCAGGGTAACACCAAGGTGGTGAAGAACGCCGACCTCGACGTGCTGGGAGCGAACTTCCGCGAGATTACCGAGGCGCAGAAGAAGCAGCTGGGCATCAACTACGGTCTCGAGGTGATAAAGGTGGACAACGGCAAGATGAAAGATGCCGGCATAAGCAAGGGCTTCATCATACAGAAGGTGAACAACCATAACGTGACAAGCATCGACGAACTGCAGGAAATCGTAAAGGATGCCTCCACAAGCAAGGAGCCGGTACTCTACATCCAGGGCATGTGGCCCACGGGCAAGAAGGCATACGCCGCCGTACCCCTGAGCGAATAGCGGGGAAACGGGCAAACAGTAACCCTGAAATGAAGAATTTGCCGCCGCAATATCTTAGCGGAAATTGCAGATGGCAAATTCTTCATTTCTTATTTTCACCGTTTTCTTTGCAGTTCTAAAAAAAAAAATTAACTTTGCAACTAAGATAAACCCAATGGCCTATGAGACAACTGAAAATTACCAAGTCAATTACCAACCGCGAGGGCGACTCTCTCGAAAAGTACCTTCAGGAGATAGGCCGTGAGGAGCTTCTTACGGTTGAGGAAGAAGTGGAGCTGGCACAACGCATACGCAAGGGCGACCGCAAGGCGCTCGAACGTCTGACAAAGGCCAACCTAAGATTTGTGGTGTCTGTGGCCAAGCAGTATCAGAATCAGGGCCTGAGTCTGCCCGACCTCATCAACGAGGGCAACGTGGGGCTGATAAAGGCCGCCGAAAGGTTTGACGAGACACGCGGCTTCAAGTTCATTTCGTATGCCGTGTGGTGGATACGCCAGAGCATCATGCACGCCCTGGCCGAGCAAAGCCGCATTGTCAGGCTGCCGATGAACCAGGTAGGCTCGATGAACAAGATAAACCGCATGCAGAACAAGTTCGAACAGGAGAACGAGCGGCACCCGTCCATCGAGGAAATATCGGAGAAGATGAACCTGCCGGAAGACAAGATTGACGATGCTCTCAGCGTCAACGGCAAGTATATTTCGGTAGACGCGCCTTTCATTGACGGCGAAGACAACAGCCTGCTTGACGTTCTGACAAACGAAGACACCCCGATGGTGGACAAGCCTCTGCTGATAGAGTCACTCAAAAAGGAAATAAACAGGGTGCTGCAATACCTGAACATACGCGAGCGCAATGTCATAGAGGCTTTCTTCGGCATCAACCGTCAGGAAATGACACTCGAGGAGATAGGCACGAAATACGGCCTGACGCGTGAGCGGGTACGCCAGATCAAGGAAAAGGCCATCCGAAAACTGCGCACAATAGATAGTAACAATATGTTGAAATCATATTTAGGACAATAATAAAAATAAATGAAACCATTCAAGTACATCCTTACTGCCGCACTGCTGGCATCGACATTCGTATTCACCGGACTTTCGGCAAAGAACAAGATGGTGCCCCAAATGTATATGTTCGGATTCTCGGCATCGTTCACCGACTCTGTCGTCTACTTCACAAACATCCAGACTGTAGACAAGGCATGGATAGACAGCAAGAGCAAATTCCTCTTGGGACGCGACAACTATTCATACCAGTTGAAGAATTATTTCGCCAATGCGAAAGGCATGCCCGACAGAACCTGCATTGTCGTTTACTCTCTGAAAAGAAAGAAACTCGAGGAGAAACTGATGAAAATGAAGCGGAAGTATACCGTGAAAGCAAAGACTCCGTTCGATGTAAGATATCTCAGCGACGACGAATTCAAATTCAAAGCCATCGACATGACTCCATATAACGAAGATGGCACTGAGGCAAAGTAAGGGTCTGTTAAGAATTGCGGATTTCGAGATTTGCATCACTTTCAAAGATACCACACACAACTCCATATCGCTTCTTCCGTCATTCGGCAAATTCGCCATGACGGAAGATGATGGTATGGATATTCATTTTCGCCTGTTTTCGCTCACTGTCGATGACGGCATCAAAGCAGAAAAAGGATGCCGGCCGACAAGAAACGTTGACACAGGCAACGGACATACCGCCGTATTCTTGCGGCCCGACGGCGGCTACCAGTATATAATAAGTGACTCACACCACCGCTGCTGCTGTCTGTTACAAACCGACAGCACCTTCCGCCACTGCCGGTGCGCCCTGAACGGCAACCGCAACATGAGGACATTCGGACTCAGCAACGCACTCATGCTGCTGTTCGCCTTTGCGGGAAGCCACCACGGAACACTGCTCATACACGCCTCTGCCGTTATGCACAAAGGCCATGCCCACCCTTTCATCGCTCAAAGCGGCACCGGCAAAAGCACCCACTCCGCCCTGTGGACGGAACACATACCAAACACAGAACTGCTCAACGACGACTCTCCCATAATACGCATCAAAGAAAACGGCATCTTCCTCTATGGCTCGCCATGGAGCGGAAAGACACCATGCTACCGAAACATCAAAGCGCCCCTTTGCGCCATCACGAAGATAGAACGCGACACCCACAACAGCATCGAAAGACTTTCACCCGCCAAAGCCATTGCCGCACTCCTGCCGTCATGTCCGTCGATGAAGTGGGACAAGACGATATACAACAACACTATCAACATGCTGACAAGAATAATCGAGACCACACCGGTCTACACCCTGCACTGTCTGCCCGACAAAGAAGCGGCACTGCTGTGTCACAAGACCATAACAAATGAATGTTATAAACCTGAAGAATAATATATAAACCTAAAACAAAACAATGAGAATAAAGAAAGACTTCATCCTGCGCAACATCTGCGGCGAAAACATAGTAATTGCCGAAGGACACGAAAACATTGATTTCTGTAAAATCATAAGCCTGAACGAGTCTGCCGCATATTTGTGGCAGGCCGTGGCCGACCGGGAATTCAACATCGGCGAACTCGCCGTGCTGCTGACAGAAGAATATGACGTAAACCCGACAACGGCACACGATGATGCCGCCGAACTTGCCGGACAATGGGTTGAAGCCGGCATTGCGGAATAGCATTTCTTGAGAGACTTATAGAAAGAAAACCGTATTCTCAAATAAAAGAGTGCCGTATCAAAATAAAGTTCATATACATGGTAGGGACATATTCTTGTATTTGTCCGCTTGTAACGTATTACCAATCAACGTTTGTCGGACGGACAAATACAAGAATATGTCCCTACCTGTGTGCTTCATGCACATCTTGACACGGCCTCCGTGTCTCAGCACATTCTATTAATCGCGTTGCTCACCGCAGACATTATTTTGCATAGAGAGCAACGATGGTCTCATACTTCTCCTGCTTGCCGCTGATAGCCTTCGGCTCCTCCACCTTCTTGCCGTATTCGTAAATCTGCTCGAGAGACAGTTTGCCGTCCTCGAAGTCCTTACCGATACCGCTGTCAAAGCTGGCATAACGCTCCTTGAGCATGGCGGGCAGCTCGCTCTCCTCGAGAATGGCGGCAGCATTGAGCAATGCGCGTGCCATGGCGTCCATACCGCTGATGTGGGCGATGAAGATATCCTCCGGGTCGGTAGAGTTGCGGCGCAGCTTTGCGTCGAAGTTTGAACCGCCTGTGCCCAGACCACCGTTGCGGATAACCTGCATCATGGCCTGTGTCAGCTCATAGTTGTCGATGGGGAACTGGTCTGTGTCCCATCCGTTCTGTGCGTCGCCGCGGTTTGCGTCAATAGAACCGAGCATGCCGTTGTCTACAGCCACTGCCAGTTCGTGCTCGAATGTGTGGCCTGCCAGTGTGGCGTGGTTTACCTCGATGTTCACCTTGAAGTCCTTGTCAAGACCGTTGGCGCGGAGGAATCCGATAACCGTCTCGGTGTCAACGTCATACTGATGCTTTGTAGGCTCCATCGGTTTCGGCTCGATGAGGAATGTTCCGGTGAATCCCTTTGCGCGGGCATAGTCGCGTGCTGCCGTCAGCATCTTTGCCAGATGGTTCTTCTCGCGCTGCATCTGTGTGTTGAGCAGGCTCATGTAACCCTCGCGGCCGCCCCAGAACACGTAGTTCTGTCCGCCGAGCTTGATGGTGGCGTCGATGGCATTCTTTATCTGCACACCTGCACGTGCCACAACGTCGAAATCGGGATTCGTTGCAGCACCGTTCATATAGCGCTTGTTGCCGAACACGTTTGCCGTACCCCAAAGCAACTTGATGCCCGTAGCGGCCATCTTCTCCTGAGCGTAGTCGGTGATGGCTTTCATGCGGGCCTCATACTCTTCGATGGTGGCACCCTCCTCAACGAGGTCAACATCGTGGAAGCAGAAATACTCGATGCCCAACTTCTGCATTATCTCGAAGCCGGCGTCCATCTTGTCCTTTGCACGCTGCACGGCACAGTCGGCCTTGTCCCACTCGTAGCTGCGGGTCTGTCCGCCAAACTGGTCGCCGGAAGCTCCGCACAGTGTGTGCCACCATGCCATGGAGAAGCGCAGCCAGTCCTTCATCTTCTTGCCCATCACCACACGCTCGGGGTCGTAGTAGTGGAATGCCAACACGTTCTTGCTCTCAGTTCCTTCGAAAGGAATCTTTCCTATTTGTGGAAAATACTCTTTTGCCATAATATCTGTTCTTTTATTTAATGAGGTTTGTTATTATTTGTATTGTCTGTCAAGTGTCTCCTTCCAGCGGGCGTAAGCATTGAGATACTCGTTGCGGTGAGCCTCGTCAGGCTCTATCACCTGCAACTTGTCAAGTGTGGCGAACGCCTCGTTGTTGTCCTTGTATATGCCTGCGCCTATACCGGCTCCCTTGGCCGCTCCCACACTGCCGTCGGTGTCGTACAGCTCGATGGTGGCGCCGCTCACGCCGGCCAGCGTGTCGCGGAACAGCGGACTCAGGAACATATTGGCGCGTCCGGCATGTATCTTGTGTATGTCCATGCCCATCTGCTGCATCACCTCCATGCCGTAGCAGAAACTGAACACTATGCCCTCCTGCGCGGCACGCACGATATGCGCCTTGCCGTGCTTGTTGAAGTTGATTCCGTTCAGCGAGCAACCTATCTCGCGGTTTTCGAGCACACGCTCGGCACCGTTACCGAACGGTATCACCGTAACGCCCTCGCTGCCTATTGGCACAGAAGCCGTAAGGTCGTTCATATCGGCATAGCTTATACCTTCGGGAGCCACCGTGCGGCGCACCCACGCATTGAGTATGCCCGTGCCGTTTATGCACAGCAGTACACCGAGGCGTGTCTGATCTGCCGTATGATTTACGTGCGCGAAGGTGTTGACGCGGCTCTTCGGGTCGTAGTTCACATCGCCGAGAACACCGTACACCACACCTGACGTGCCTGCGGTAGAAGCTATTTCGCCGGGATTGAACACGTTAAGACTGAGAGCGTTGTTGGGTTGGTCGCCGGCACGGTAGGTAATCGGTGTGCCTTCTTTCAGTCCGGTCTCGGCAGCAGCCTCGGCCGACACGCAGCTCTGTATGCTGAAAGTGGGAACAATATCTGATATTATCGAGTTGTCAAACCCGTAATAGTCCATGAGGAAGTCGGCCACGCGGCCGTTTCTGAAGTCCCAGAACATGCCTTCGCTGAGTCCGCTCACAGTGGTGTTGGCCTGTCCGCTCAGGCGCAGGGCCAGATAGTCGCCCGGCAACATTATCTTATGTATGCGCTCATACGTCTGCGGCTCGTTCTCACGCACCCATGCCAGCTTGGCAGCGGTGAAATTGCCGGGTGAATTGAGCAGATGTCCGAGGCATTTCTCTGCACCGAGGTCTGCGAAAGCCCGTTCGCCGTATGGTACGGCCCGCGAGTCGCACCATATTATAGAGGGGCGCAGCGCCTTATAGTCTTTGTCGACACACACCAGACCGTGCATCTGATATGAAATGCCGATGGCGGCAATCTCGTCGCCCTTGACTCCCGACTCGGCCATTATCTTCTTCAAACTCAACTTGGCATTCTCCCACCACATCTGCGGGTCCTGCTCTGCCCATCCGGCCTTTACGGCTATTATGGGCGCTTCACTTTCGGGGTAAAAAGCCGTTGCAGCGCACTTGCCGGTATCGACATTCACCAACGATGCCTTCACAGAACTGCTTCCGACATCAAATCCTAATAAATATCTGTTTGCCATAATCAATTTATCGGTTATACATATATGATATAATACGATTGACAAGAGAAAATCCCTATGCTTCATCATGAAATATTTCTCCGTATTATAAATTTCACCGACTTCATAGTGTTATCCATGTGTCACCAAACATTCGGCAACACATCCTCGTTGATGCAACTCAATAAAATTTGCGTCATCCATCGGGTGGGCATCACTGCTGACCCGACAGATTAACACAAATCAAGGTTAATTTTTTGTGTTTTTTTTGTGTGCATTAATGTGAAATTGTTGTATAGAATTAATGTTGGTTTTCTATTTTATATCTTGTCGCCTGCAAATCATTTGTCGTATACACGTCTGATGAAGCAGAGGTCTGACTGGGCATTGCCCGGATTAGGATGGGTGGCATCTGACGGAACTTCATTGGCAGCATAAAATCTTTTTGTCGTGTAAGGTTCAAAACCGAATGTCATATAGTTAATGTCAAAAGCATAACGTCTTCCGTTGTCCTTACCATTGACATTATACATCTCTTGAAACCAATAGACAGCTCCCGGTTCTTCCCACAAGTCGTAAAGACATGGAAGATTAGTAGCATACGGCGTTCCATCCGTCTTGTCTTTCAGCATCTCTGCAACACGGTTAGCATATTTCAATTCACCCCAATAACTTTGATACGAGCCATTAGGCTTACATGTTTCCGATGATTCATCATCACGATAATGACGCCGCCCATGCCCCGTATTGCCTATAGGGAAAAACAGATGCTTGCCGGTTGTCTTTTCACAGACAAAGCACCCTCGCATACCTTTCTCTTCACCAGCCTTGGTGTAGGTGTTGGTAACCGTGTTGGTCGACAAAGTCGAGTCACATTCATCTCCATAGAGCACACCGTAGTATCTGTCGAACGACGTGGTGTCGTTCAAACTCTCCCACTCTGCATAGGTTGCCACATGCGAACCGCCATTCTTCATGTATTTGTTTGTGAAACCGACGGCATCAGCAGTCGGTCCTGTGAACGTTCTCGTGGTTTCCGTTGTCACACCGTTGCTGTTGGTGTAGTAAACGTCAAATGTCTTGTTGAAAGCCTCTTTTCTGAAGCCATAGCCCGATTTCAGATTGTTTGAAGATTTATAAGCTACAGTGGAACATCCGAACTTGAACATAGAACCTTCCAACAACGGATTTTCCTCATCTTCACCACAATACTTTACATTGCTCATGTGCCATTTGTTTCCCTTCATCTCCACTGGTCCCATACCCTGACTTACAAGTATAACGTGCGGACATGTGTTATCGTGAACACGAACTTCTATAAGCCCGAAGCGTGGTTCTGTTGTGTTATTTTCATCTTTGGGCTTGAAGTAGAACTCCACAACCGAACCTGTTCCTCCTTTCACAGGTTCTGTTCCCCATTCGTCGGAATCAACAGACCTTATCCTCACCCAGTCGTCTCCCTTTATTATCTTTGCCGACCACGGACCGATTTCCGTTCTCACATCCTCAAACGTATGGGCCACGGTAGGCGAAGAGTCGGAGTTTTTCAACTTCACGTGAAATTCCTTTGTCGAATTGCCGGCACGCCATATCCCCTTTGGGTTGACAAGACGCCTTACCTGCGTCACATCCACAGTATCTTTTAATATCACCTCTTTATTGTCCGCCATTGTCAATACGGCAGTAATTTCCACCTTGGCGTGGCGTCGCCGCCCCACGTAATAGTTATTGCCGGAGAAGCCGGAACCCAAGTTCATCGGGCGAGTAAATACGGGTATCTTAAAGATGACCGCCGTATCACTGCTTTCTACAGCTTTGTCTGCATTGAAAGTTTTTGTTCCGCAATACTCCGTCTTACGGTCAATCACTGCCGTCTTCGGTATCAGCTCCATTGAAAGGAAACCGTTGGTAACATCCTTATTCGTATTAACATAAATATGATCCCAATGTCCCCAATCGTTTTGTACTATTGTGGCCGTAAGCGATTTAATTTTCGATTTCTTGGTCTTGTAAATAATCACAGGTATGTCTGTGGTTCTGTTTGCCAGATAGGTTATGAACACCGGGTGTGTAACCATCTCCGGCGGTTCGGGTTCGTAGTCGTATTCTATGTGCCAGTCAGGGTCGTTGGCATCCTTGTTGAATACAAGCGTGAGCTTATAGTGTGTGTTGCGACTGGCGTTGAAGTCATCCGTCATATTCTTTCCGAGCATACAGCGGTATATTATCTTTCCTTCCGACGGCTGTTTCAGCGAATAGTTGACATAATAAGCCTCCACCTCAACATACGTTCCGCACATCACGCTGTCCTTTTCCTTGAAGTTGTTGTACTTGTGCTTGTCTGCATGCTTGCCCTGCATGTTCTCGTAGAAGAACAGGCTCTTGGCGTCGTTATCGTGGCTGCCATATTGGTTTACGCCGCGCCCGCAAGCCAGCCATGGCCAGTTCTCGTGGTCCTTCTCGAAGTTGTCGCCCTGTCCATACATTATGGTGTCGCCATCGGTATACAGGTCAGATGCCTTAGCTGGCTTGTTGTCGCTTACGAGGTTGCACTCTTTAGGTATGTCCTTTATCTGTGCCGACTTGATGTAGATGTAGATGTTCTCGTTGAGTTTTTGGGCATCAAACGCTATCGTCACCTTCGAGGCGGCCCGCCTCACCCACGAGTGCAGTATCATGTTGGGCTTGTTCAGCGTCACCTCCGGTGCGTTGCCGTCGGCAAACGACACATCGTCGCTGTTTACGAAATAGCCCGACATCTGGTTGTTGGCTGGTATGTTGTTCTCCTTCCACGAGAGCTTTATGTTTCTGAAGTCCCCCTCCTTGTTTATCCTCGTGTCGCCGGTCAGGTCGCCCACGTTCACCGCAGCGTATATGCGGTAAACGCCGTAAGGGATGTCGCACGTGAAGTCGGCATGCTGCGTGGGCGTCTCTTCCGTCTCCTCGATGTTTCGGGGCTGTTCCGTTATGGCCAGACTCTCTTTCGACAGATATTTGGAGCCGGCCAGCGTGCTGTCGGGGTGATACCACACCACAAAAACATTGTTTATATCCCTTATGGTGTCACCCTTCGTGCTGCGCGTGGTGCCCAGACCGGCAGCGTCGGTTTTAAACTCCATGCTCATCGACACACGGCTCTCACCGTCACCGTACGTTCCGTTGTCTGCGAACGGAAGCTCGTCGGAGCAGGCTGCAAGGCTTGACACAAATGCCAGCATTGCCAAAATACGATATGTCAATTTAGTCATCATTGTCTTATGTTGATGTTGTGTTTCGTTACACTATTTGTCATCGCGTCCGAATATCGGGTCGAGCTTCACCACATGATATGGAGTGACGTCGAGCGATATCTTCGGTTCCGCGTTCTCGTCGGCCTTGGTTATGGCGAAACGGTAATAGTAATTGCGGCGGATGTCAAACTCCTTGTCTTCCGTCGGCGGCACGCCTGCGGCGTCGGTGTTGTAGTCTCTGAAATCTATCTTGTAAGTCTTGCCTTCAATCTCCCTGAACGTCACCGTTATCTCTGCCGCATCGCCGGCCTTGGCGTTACCGTCTGCGGTGTTGCGGTATTCGGGCACATAGATGACGAAACTGCCGTCGGCCTGCGGTCTGAAACCGACAGGTCCGCCCGCCACCTGTGGCTCCGCAATATGTATGCCGGCGGTGTAGTCGAGGTTGTAGTCGTTCTTCACATAGTCGCCCTCGTCATCCACGCCCGCCGGGGCGCAGTAGCCTCCGGTGGCATGATGCGACAGCATGACACTCTCTATGTTCCACCACTTCTGGTCGCACCTCACCTCTATCTTCGCCATGGCGCGGAGCAGGTGTATTGTTCCGAGATATGTGGAGAAGCCGGGGGTGAACGTTTTGCCGTCAAACCGTTTGATGCCGAACATGGGTATGGGGGTCTGAGCCGACGGCATGAAGGCATCCTTGTATTGGTAAAAGCCTTCAGGTGCCGTACACACATCATCAACAGTCGACACACCCGGGACAAGGCTTGCAGGGGCGGGGTATGCCGGCCAGTTGGCCAGCATCATAACCTTGAATGACGAAGGCAGCGGTGCCGTCAGCCTGCCGGTTAGCACATACAGCTTCGACGTCGTGCCGTCAGCCTCCACCGGACTGAGACTCTCCGGTATCAGTGTCGTTATATACTTGTTGCCGGTATCAAAAAGCAGCACCCTATAGTTGTCTGCTCCGATATAGTTTTCGTAAGGTGTATTCCGGCCGTCATCGTAACTGCCTTCGGGTGTAGACCTCGTTGTGGCGGCGGGTGTGCTTTCAAGTGATATGTACAGGCTCATACGTGCCTCATGCTCCTCTGTGGAAACATCAGGCAGCGCCCCGTCATCAGAACACGCCACAGCAAATGCCATGCTGCACACGGCGAGCATGATATATGTCAATGACATGACAACGGTATGTATGTCGTATCTGCACTTCATCACTTTACGTTTTTTTTGTTATATCCTGATTTTATTTTATAACATTCAAAGTTCTGTGTCCTGCAACACTATCCTCCACGAGTTTATGTATATTTGCGAACCGAGCCAGTTGCCGTTTTTCAGGAAGAACACAAGGTCGAACACATCCTGACGGTCAAGAAACTCCTGGTCGGCCATGTCGCGGTTGTAGTACCCCTTCACCAGAAGGGCGTAGTCGGTGAGCGGTATGTTGAGCACCTCTGCTCCGGTCTCGTTGTTGACTATGACGAGCCTTGTCTCACGGCCCTTCACCAACCTCGAGATGGTAAGCTCGGCCACTACGGCGTTCTGCACACCGACGGCAGTCTGGCGCGTGGCCGGTGCCGCCGTTAGCTCCGCCCCGGTGCCGCCGTCGAAATCGGCGGAGGCCGTCTCGGTGTACCACGCATGGTAGGTGACGGTCTCGTCGGCGATGAGCGAGTTGTCCCAGTCCATGAAACCGTTGTCGGAGGTGATGAAGAACGAGAACCGGTCGGCGTCTATCTCCTCGCCCTCTGTCAGGTTCTGCAGAACCACGCGTATGTTGTTGGTGTTCTTCACCAGCGGTACGGTGTATGTGTACACACCCTCGTCGCCGCTGAACGTCAGGTTGTCGAGACGTCCGTAGAACAGACGGTCGATGTCCTTGTCGACAAAAGCCCCGCCGCCTGCGTCGTGCTCGCGGTTGAGCCTGCAGGTGAGCTGCCGCCCCTTGTCTCCGTCGGACACTACGAACGAACGCTTGTCATCAGTGCCGCACCATGCCGTCAGGCTGTATTTTCCCGGTGGAATGTCACCGTCGATGTCGATGGCGTAGCCGTCGGCGGCAAGAGCCTCTCCCCGCTCCGTGCGCTGCCATACTATGCTGTCGTTGCCGTCAAGCAGGTATAGTGTCACCATGTTCACCTCGTGGGCGAAGGCATCGGCAAACTTCATGTTGTAGTCGTACCTGAACTTCACCCTGTAATGAGGCGTACAGTCACCCTCATCATCGTAGATGACACCGTTGCAGGAGCATACGGTCATGTATGCAAAGGCTAAAGCCAGCAGGAGCCTGCCCTTTCTTGATATATAAGACATTATGTCCATTCGTGCCACTGTCGTTTTTTGTATTGTTGTTAATGTTATATGTATATATGCTGTACGTGATTCTTTCACGCGCCGTATTTTCACTTCTGGTGGGAAAACGCCCCGCACGCCCCGTCTTCTGCGCCGGTAAGTGTGTGGCCGCCGTCCTTGCCCGTCCTTTCCCTGCACCGGAACGGAGATGCCCCGC
>NZ_URNN01000083.1 GCF_900549175.1 uncultured Prevotella sp.
TCTCTGTGTTCAATAAGAAAATCCAAACCTTTGCGCCTCAGCGTCTTTGCGTTTATAAATATCCGCAATCTCTGTAATCCGAAAAAAAACGTTGCGTTTCTGCGTTTATGATAATCCCTGCTATGGTATTCCTCGTTTTTCCCTCTTCATTCTTCCCTTTTTTGTGGAACTTAATCCCTTTCAAAGGCTTTTTATGCGATTTTTAATTGCCTGTTAAGTCTATTTTCTCCAGTTTTTTACACGTCGTGTATTAACTTTGCATCCTGACAGACTAAAAACCGATTATTCATCTGATAACGAAACAGTAAATGGAAAGTAAGAACAATACACTGACAATGCTTCTTGCCACCGTGGCCATGATGCTGCCCGGCGGTATGAACGCGCAGGAGACCTACAGCAACGATTTCTCCGACAGTGCCGCGAAACTCATTACCGTGGGCCGGGGCACATGCAGTGTTGCCGATGGAGTGTTTCATTCACGCGGGTCGTATGCCAAGTTCGGCAACCCTCAGTGGCGCAACTACGAGATGGCGTTCCGCGCACGCGCCCCGAAAGATGCCGAGCAGGTGCAGATATGGGCGGGATTCCGCACACACAACCGCTTCGACCGCTATGTGGTGGGCGTAAAGGGCGGACTGCAGGACGACCTCTACCTCATGCGCACGGGATACATGGGCATGGACGAGTTTATGGCGGTGCGCCCGTTGGGCTTTCACCCCGTGCCCGGCGAGTGGTACAGTATGCGCGTGCAGGTGGTGGAAGGTCGCATCCGTGTGTTTGTGAACGGCAACGACAAGCCACATATTGATGTGGAAGACAAGAACGCCGCGCTCGTGCCCACGGGCGAGGTGTCGCTCGGTGGCGGATGGATTGACACCGAGTTCGACGACCTCACCGTCGTGCCCCTTGCCGACGATGCCTTGAAGGGCGTGAAGCGCGATGAGCTCAACTTCCGCCTCACTGCCGTGCAGAAGGAGGCCAAGCGCCGCAAGGAGCGCGCAGCCTACTCCGCCAAGCGGCTCGACCGGCTCAACACCGCCGGCAGCCGTACCGAGCTGAGCCTCGACGGCGACTGGCTCTTCATGCCCGAATACGATATGAAAGACAAGAACAAAGCCATCTCCACCGATGCTGACGACTCGGGATGGCACGTGATGCAGGTGCCCAACTTCTGGACCCCTATCCGCATCTGGCTCCACGGCGAGACCATGCCCGCAGCCGTAGGGCATGAGCACAAGGGCGTTTCCGACACCTATTATCAGCGTGAGACCGACCGCTGCGAGAACTACACCTTCGACTACCGCCGCACCGGAGCTGCGTGGTACCGCCAGTGGATTGAGCTGCCCGAGGATGTCAGGGGCAAGAAGATGGTCTTGAACTTCGACGCCGTGTCGAAGGTTGCCGAGGTATACGTAAACGGACAGATGGCCGCCACCCACATCGGCATGTTCGGAGAGTTTGAGGTGGATGCCACCAAGCTGATGAAGCCCGGCAGGAACCTCGTTGCCGTGAAGGTGATACGCAACATCAACGGCGCAGAGGCGCAGAACAGCGAGGCGATGGAGAACTACTACGGCTCAGTGCGCCGCGACGTCAACGACAACAAGGACGACCAGCAGGCAAACAAGGCCGTGCTCACCGACGTGCCAAACGGATTCTACGGCGACAACCCTGCGGGAATATGGCAGCCCGTGAAGCTCGTGGTGAGCGACCCGCTCAAGATTGAGGATGTCTTCATAAAGCCTGCCCTCGACGGCGCCGACTTCGACATCACCGTAAGGAACGCCTCAGCCCGCAAGCGCACCTTTAATATATATGCCGACATCGTCGACCACAAGACCGGCAAGACGCTGTGGAGCGGAATGCTCAACGCCAAGAAACAGTTGAAGAACGGAGAGGAGACTCTCCTCACCGCATCGGTCAGCGGTCTGCAGCCGAAGCTTTGGGAGCCTGCCTCGCCAAACCTCTACGACTTCCGCTTCCGCCTGACGGAGGGCAAGAAACTCGCCGACGAAAAGCTGATTACCTCGGGTTTCCGCACCTTCGAGGCACGCCCCGACGGCTTCCTTTATCTCAACGGCCGAAAGTTTTGGCTGCGAGGCGGCAATCACATCCCCTTTGCCATCTGTCCCAACGACGCCGAACTGGCCGACCGTTTCATGCAACTCATGAAGGAGGGCAACGTAAACGCCACCCGTACCCACACATCGCCGTGGAACGAACTGTGGATGACAAAGGCCGACGAGAACGGCATTGGCGTGAGTTTCGAGGGCACCAAGTCGTGGCTCATGATTCACTCCACGCCAATCCCCGACCAAGGCTATCTCGACCTCTGGCGCACGGAGTGGCTCACGGTGATGAAGAAGTTCCGCAACCATCCCTCGTGCTTCTTCTGGACGGTGAACAACGAAATGAAGTTCTACGACCTCGACGCCGACAAGGAACGCGCTGCCAAGAAGATGTACATCATCTCCGACGCAGTGAAGGAGATGCGGCAGGTTGACCCCACACGCCCCATCAGTTTCGACTCCAACTATATGCGCCGCAACGGCGTGCGCCGTTTCGGGGCAGACTTCATGAAGACTGTCGACGATGGCGACATAGACGACAACCACGCATACTACAACTGGTATGATTTCTCCATCTTCCGCTTCTTCAACGGCGAGTTCCAGCGCGACTTCAAGACACCCGGCCGTCCGCTCATTTCGCAGGAGATGTCTACGGGCTATCCCAACGCCGAAACTGGTCACCCCACGCGTTCATACCAGCTAATCCACCAAAATCCCTACACGCTCTGTGGCTACGAGGCATACGACTGGGCCGACCCGGCCAATTTCCTGAAGGTTCAGAGCTTCATCACCGGCGAACTGGGCGAGACCCTGCGCCGCACGGGCAGCGAGTGCTCAGGCATAATGCACTTCTCGTACATGACATGGCTACGCCAGCACTACGATGCCAAGCGCATAGCCCCATACCCCGCGTGGTATGCCATGCAGCGAGCCATGCAGCCCGTGCTCGTGAGTGCCGAGCTGTGGGGACGCAATCTTTACGCCGGCGAGCGTCTGACGACTCGTGTCTATGTGGTCAACGACGATGACAAGGGCCGCGACCTTCCCGCCACCCAGCTCACATGGACCATCGTTGATGACAAGGACAACACGCTCGCCGAGGGCACAGAGCAGATGCCGGCAGTGGAATACTACGGCCGCAAGTATATCGAGCCTGCTATAACCATCCCCGCCAACCTGCCTGCCGACAAGGTGTACGGCAAGCTGCGCCTGTCGCTCAAAGCCGGCGGCAGGGAGATTTCCAAGAACGAATACGACCTGACGCTGGCCCGCCGCGAGTGGAACAAGAACAAGGTATCGTCAAGCACTAAGATTGCCATCCTCGATGCCGACGGCATGGCCGCCACGCTCGCCGCCCTCGGCATCAACGTCACTACGGTTTCGTCGGTCAAGGAGCTCTTCGGTCGTCGCGTCAAGGCCGATGTGCGCATCATCTCCGGACTGAAAGACTGCACCGATGCTGAGGCAGCCGAGCTGCGCGCCCACCACACCGCGGACGGCCGTCTCGTCTTCCTCAACAGCAAGGAGGTGGCGCAGAAGGTGTTCCCCGAGTACATCGAGGGCTGGATAATCCCCACCGAGGGCGACATCGTGGTTATGGAGCGCGACGACGCTCCCGTGTTCGACGGCATCGGTGTGCTCGACCTGCGCTATTTCAACAACAACCGCCGCGAGATTCCGCTTGCCTGCACCGCCACACTCAAGGCACCGCGCTGCGAGGCGGTGACTGAGCTGGCCGGCCAGATGAAGATTCATGCCTACATCGACGGCGGAAAGCCCGAAGACCGCATCAGGCGCATCGAGTCAATGCGCGGCCTCACGCTCATGCAGATTGCCGGCGGCAAGGGCAAGTCTCTCGTATCGACGATGTGCACGGAGAAGGCACTGACCGACCCGATAGCCGGCCGTCTGCTTGTGAACATCATCAACGAGGGCGCGAAATAGAATTATAGTAAAGTATCATAAACAAATAAAATACAATTCCGGGGTATGAACACTTCTTCAGTTATGAAATCACGATGTACGAAGATGGTTCTCGGGTGCATAGAGACCGTATGTATGGCAGTGCTTCTTTTTCTTTTCCACTGTCTCCCTTCGTCTGCCGCTGCTGCACCTGGCGGCCGCATCACCATGTCACTCTCGGGCGGCGGATGGCGCTTGTGGCAGGACCGCGGGGCTGAGTGGCAGAACGACCGGCTGTGGTTGCCCGACGAGGTGACCGACCTCCGCCTGTTGCCGGTCAACCCTCCCACAGACGGATGGCAACGGCTGGATGAAGCCGGGGGCATGGCGGTCAGCGTGCCGGGAACGGTTGAAGAGTACATGACCCGGTCGGAACGTCCGCAGCCGGCCGACAATGCCGGTGTCAGCTGGTGGTGGCGCAAGGTGTGTATTCCGGCAGAGGCTGCCGGCCGTCGTGTGGTGATTCATTTTGAGTCGGTGCGCATGCGTGCCGAGGTGTATCTCGACGGCCGCCTTGTGGCTTACGATGTAGTGGGTGAGTCGCCCTTCTGCGCCGACATCACCGATGCCGTCACTCCGGGACGCGAACAGACACTTGCCGTGCGCGTGACCAATCCCGGCGGTAACTTCCACTGGCAGGACTTCGAGGAGATGCACTGGGGCAAGTATATCATTCCGCCCGGACGTGGCTTCGGCGGAATAATAGGCCGGGTGTGGATTGACGCCGTAACGCCGGTATACATCGACGATATCTATATGCAGAACCTTCCGCAGGCAACTACCGTGCGTGCTGTCGTTACAGTGAAGAACACTGCCGCCAAAGCCGTGCGCCGCGATGTGGTGATAGGCATCAGGGAAAAATCTACGGGAAAGACGGTGAAGACCCACACAATAAAGTCGGTGCTGCTTTCTCCGGGTGACAACACTGTCGAGGCGGAACTGGATTGCTCCGGAAGCGGCGTGCGGCTGTGGGATTTGGACAATCCCGTGCTATATGCCTGCGATGTGGCGGTGAAGAACGGCAGGAAGACAGAAGACGGCAACGGCCGCACGTTCGGCTTCCGCTGGTTCTCGCTAGAGGGCATAGGCCGCGACGCGGTGCTGCGCCTCAACGGCCGCCGCGTGATGCTGCGCACGGCCATCAGCTGGGGCTACTGGCCCGCCACGGGACTTTATGCCACACCCGAAATGGCCGTGCGCCAGATAAAGACGGCACAGTCGTTGGGCATGAACATGCTCAACTTCCACCGTTCCATCGGTTCGCCCGTGGTGCTTGAGGCTGCCGACTCGCTCGGACTGCTCTACTACGAGGAGCCGGGGGCGTTTCATTCTGCCGGCCACGACCCGTTCGTGCGTGCCATCGTCAACATCAAGTTGCAGCGTATGGTGCGCCGCGACCGCAGTCATCCGAGTCTCGTGATATACAACCTTATCAACGAGTTCGGCGGCGTACGCTCGCGCGACAAGGAACTTGTGGCCAAGCGTATGGACGACATGCGAAAGGCTCACGCCATAGACCCGAGCCGTGTGATGACGTTCACGTCTGGATGGGCGTCGAAGGAAAACAGCGAGGAGGACTCCAAGGCCCATATGCTGCCTTATGACACGGTGCTGTATCGCCGCGGCTGGTTCGACAACCACCGTGCCGGCGGTCCGGCCACGTGGGAGGAAGGCTACTGGCGCGGCCCTAACGACAACTTCATGCACACCGACAACCGTACGGAGGTGTTCATGCGCGGTGAGGAGGGTGCCCTTTCCACCCCGCCACGCATAGCTAAGATAGCGGAGGAGATGGAAAAGACGGGTGTCACCGGCTGGGACGGATTGTTCTGGAAAAGCCAGATGGCCGCGTTCGAAGACTATTTCAATAAGAACAACCTTGCACCATATTTCGGCACTGTCGACTCTCTCACGCGGCTTCTCGGTGACATCTCGCTCGACCATCAGGGACGGCGCATACAGGGGATGCGCATGCAGAACACAGGCGATGTATATGCCGTAAACGGATGGGAGTCGATGCCGTACGACAATCATTCGGGCATAGTAGACAACTACCGCAACGTGAAGGGAAACCTTTCCACGTTCACATACTACACACAGCCGCTCTACATTGCCGTGGCGGCACGAACGCAGTTCGTCAGGCTGCCCGGCGGCAAGGTGGCGGCCGACTTCTATATCGTAAACGAGAAGGATGTGAAGGGACGTCACCGCCTGACAGTATCGGTGATTGCGCCCGACGGAAACGAGCACGAGCTGACATCGCGCATGGTTGACATCGCCGGTGGCGACACCTTCGGACAGCTGCTCATCGAAAACGAGGAGATAGTGCCGGCGGAGCAGCCGGGCATGCACCGCATCTGCGCCCGTCTGACCGACGATGCCGGGCGCACGGTGGCCGAAGGTCACGACGATGTGCTGGCCGTGGCGTGGCAGAAGGAACAGCTGCGCGGCCGTGGGGCCATCTACGGCCGCGATGCCGACCCCGTGGCTGCGTTCTACAAGAATGCCACAGGTCGTGAGCTGCCCGAATACCGTAAGGACATGGGACGTCTCGACTGGCTTGTCATCACGCGTTCGTCGCTCGATGAGCCGCAGCCCATGCCCGAACAGCCCGACGTAGACGGCCGCCCGGCTTTCAGCGCGGTATACTATAAGGACGATGACATGCGGGCGGAGGCCGGAACGGGCACCGACACGCACATCGACCGCACCTTCGTGGGCGGCGAGCAGCCGCACGCCTCACTGGCTGCCAACCAGTCGTTCTCCATAGTGTGGAAAGGAAAGATACGCGCCCCGAAGACGGGTACATACCTGTTCGGTGTGGCCGCTTCCGACGGTGTGCGCCTTTCTGTCAACGGCGGCCGTATTGTAGACGAGTGGGGCAACAACCGTCAGACTGCGTTCTCGCGGCCGGTGACGTTGAAGGAAGGTGAAACGGCCGAAATAGAACTCCAGTACCGTCAGCGCAAACCTTCGGGCAATGTGCGCCTGCTGTGGTCGTTGCCGGGCAGTTCTACCGTGGCACCCGAAGAACTGTTGGACCGTGTCAGCAACGACGGCACGTCGCTTCTTGTCATCGAGTCGGCCGACTCGTGGATGGATGCAGTGGCACGTTACACTGGTATTCCGTATCATGGATATTATGTTGTCGACCGCAACTGGATTGGCGGTGTGCACTTTGTCAAAGACCATCCTCTATTCCGTGGCCTGCCTGTCAACTGCGGCATGGGGTGGCCATATCAGGAACTGGTGCGCGACGGCGACCGCCGCACGGGATTCCTGCTCGGCGGCGGCGAGATGGTGGCCGGGTCATACCGCAGCTGGCCTTTCCATCTCGGTAGTGCGGTGGGCATCGTCCCTTGCGGCAAGGGGCGTGTCATCTATTCCACGCTCAACATCTCCTCTGCCCTGAACAAGTCTACCGGGGCGGCCGAGGTTGCAAAAAAACTGTTCTGCAACTTCATCGAGGAGGCTGCGCGGTAAAAATAACAATAAAACAATGACAATAATGAAGAAGAATGTAATCATTGCCATGTCGCTGATGGCAGCCGTCGGAGCATCCGGCAAAGTGAAATTGCCGTCGGTGCTGTCTGGCAACATGGTGCTACAGCAGCAGAGCGACGTCAAGCTGTGGGGCAAGGCCGCTCCGGGTGCAACAGTTAAGGTGACGGCATCGTGGAGTAAGTCCGTCAGCCGCGTGAAGGCCGCCTCCGACAGTACATGGGCGGTTACGGTGAGCACGCCCGAGGCCGGTCTCGCACCTCAGACGCTGACCTTTGACGACGGCGACCGCATCGTTTTGGACAACATCCTCATCGGCGAAGTGTGGTTCTGCTCGGGCCAGTCGAATATGGAGATGCCTATGATGGGCTTCGACCGTCAGCCGCTGACGGGCACCAACGACATCATAGCCCGCGCCAAGCCCACCACACCGATACGTATGTTCATCGCCGATAGCAAGGACGGTCGGTGGGTGCGCCAGCAGAGCAGGACGCCGATGGATGACTGCCGCGGCGAGTGGCTCGACAACAGTCCGGAGAATGTTGCCAACGCCAGTGCCACGGCATGGTTTTTCGCAAGCTACGTGCAGGACGTGCTGCAGGTGCCCGTGGGCATCATCGTTTCAACGTTAGGGGGCTCGCGCATAGAGCCGTGGATGAGTCGCGAGTCGCTCCGTGAGTTTCCTGCCATCGACACGTCGGTGCTCGATGCTGAGGGCGATATAAAGAATCCGCACGGCATGCCATGCGTTCTCTACAATGCCAAGGTGGCGCCGTTCACGGGCTTCAGGGTGCGCGGCTTCCTGTGGTATCAGGGCGAGAGCAACCGCGACAATGCCGACCTGTACGCCCGCCTTATGCCGGCCATGGTGAAGGACTGGCGCGCGCGCTGGGGCGGCGCCGACGGCGGTGACCTGCCGTTCTATTACGTTGAGATTGCGCCCTTCGACTACGAGGGAGCGTCGGGCATGTCGGCGGCGCGCATGCGCGAGGTGCAGGCTGGATGTCTCAAGACCATACCCAACAGCGGAATGGCGTCGACGATAGACGTGGGCAATCCCGTCTTCATACATCCCACCGACAAGCAGACCGTGGGCCGTCGTCTGGCGTGGCTGGCTCTGGCCAAGACCTACGGACGCAAGGGCTTCGGACATTCGTCGCCCGTGTACAGGTCGATGGAGGTGAAGGATGGCAAGATTTACATTAATGTCGACAATGCCGAGCGCGGCCTCTGCCCGATGTGGACATCGCTGAAGGGTTTCGAGATAGCCGGTGCCGACCGCGTGTTCCATCCAGCCTTCGCAGAGATAGAGACCAGTACGTGCCGCCTGGCCGTGTCAAGCAGAGACGTGCCCGAGCCCGTGGCCGTGCGCTACGCCTACTGCAACACGCCCGATGTGAGCGTATACAACATACACGGCCTGCCCCTGCTGCCCTTCCGCACGGACAACTGGTAATATGGCACATAGTTATAATTAAAGTATATGATAATATGAAGAAGAAAAGAATAATGATGATACCGCTTGCAATCATCGCCATAGTGTGGTTTGCAGCGGCCGGTGCGGCGGCAAAGGTGGTCATGCCGGCGGTGCTGTCCTCCGGCATGGTGCTACAGCAGCAGAGCGACGTCAGGCTGTGGGGCAAGGCAGATGCCGGGGCCACGGTCAAGGTGACAACATCGTGGGACGGAAAGAAATATCAGACACGTGCCGGTGATGACGGCCGTTTTGCTCTGATGGTAAGCACTCCGCCGGCAGGACTTACACCTTATTACATATCGTTGCATGACGGTAACGGGAAAAGCGACGCTGACCGCACTGTCATAGACAATGTCCTGATCGGCGAGGTGTGGCTCTGTTCCGGCCAGTCGAACATGAACATGCGGATGGACGGAAGCTACGGCGACCCCGTCATCGGTGCGCTTGACGCCATGTCGACATCCGCGAACAGCGCCATACGCATGTTCACCGTGGAGCCGGAGATGGACAATACACCTCACGACGACTGCCGCGGCGAATGGCTTGAGGCCTCGCCTGCCACCGTACAGTCATTCTCGGCCGTAGCCTATTTCTTCGCACGGCGCATCAACGAGGTGCTGGGCGTGCCCGTGGGTATTCTCCACGCCAGTTACGGAGGCTCGCGCGTGGAGGCGTGGATGAGCAACGAGGCCGCCGCTCCATACAAGCCGATGGCCGAGGTGCAGAACTCCACTATATTATATAATGGTATGATGGCACCGCTCGTGGGTTACGGCCTGCGCGGATGCCTGTGGTATCAGGGCGAGGCCAACGTCGACCAGCCCGATCTCTACACCCGTCTGCTGCCGGCCATGGTCAGCGACTGGCGCGGGCGTTGGGGCGTTGGCGACTTTCCGTTCCTCTACGCCCAGATAGCGCCTTTCCGCTATAACAAGGGTGAGGGCAAGGGCAAGAACTCGGCATACTTGCGCGAGGCTCAGGTGAAATGTCTCCGGCTGATTGACAACAGCGGCATGATAACGCTCATGGACGTGGGCGACGCACGGACAATCCATCCCATGGACAAGCAGACCGTTGGACTGCGGTTCGCCTATACGGCCATGGAGCGCGTCTACGGCTTCATGGACTTCCCCGCCACGCCGCCGCTCTTCAGCTCAATGACCGTTGAGGGCAACAAGGCCACGCTGACATTCACGGGTGCCGACGCGGGACTTACGTCCTACCGCCGCCCGCTCACCGACTTCGAGGTGGCCGGAGCCGACAGTGTGTTCCACAAGGCGCACGCATCTTTCGGCCGCGGCATGAAGACCGTGGTGGTCAGTGCCAGGGAAGTCGACCGCCCAGTGGCCGTGCGCTACGGTTTCAGCGACTGTCCGGAGACGTGTCTTTTCAACATCTGGGGACTGCCCGTGTCGAGCTTCCGCACCGACGAATGGTGACGGCAGGAAAAGGCTGATGATAACAGGAAATGACAGATGACAGCCGGAAATGGCCGGTGATAACAGGAAACAAACAAAATGAGAATATTGTAAATGAAAACAGGAAATTTGATAGTGCTTGCCGCGGCCGCGCTCATGGCTGCATCGTGCGGCACGGCCAACCGTGGCTCGCTCACGGCCGACGAACTGTCGCGTGTGACCATCAACCCCATACCGCTCAACTACCGCTTTCTGAACACCAAGCCGGTGCGCCGCGAGGCTGCCGACCCCGTTTGCGAACGCTTCGGCGGACGGTATTATCTGTTTGCCTCTAAGTCGCGCGGTTATTGGTCATCCGGGGATATGCGGAATTGGAAGTACATCCCCGCCCCGTCGATAGAGTCGATACAGAACTACGCCCCTACGGTGATGGTTCGCGACAGTGCGCTGTGGTTCATAGCCAGTGGCTCGACGCAGATTTACCGCACGACGCAGCCCGAGACGGGCGTTTGGGAGAAGGTGCCCACGAAGTTCAACTACGGCATGACCGACCCGTGCCTCTTCGGCGATGACGACGGCCGCGTGTATATGTACTGGGGATGCTCCGACAAGGACCCCATCGTGGGCGTGGAGGTGGATCCCAACGACGGTTTCGCACCCATCGGCAAGCCCGACTCGCTGATATTCCACAACATCGCGGAGCACGGATGGGAGGTGGCCGGACATGACAACGACCGGGGCGTCAAGGGATGGAACGAGGGCCCGTCGATGAACAAGCTCGGCGGCCGCTACTATCTGCAATATGCCGCACCGGGAACGCAATACCACGTCTATGGCGACGGCGTGTACGTGGGCGACAGTCCGCTCGGACCGTTCACCTATCAGAAGGACAGTCCGTTCTCGTTCAAGCCCGGCGGATTTATCTACGGCGCGGGCCACGGCCACACCTTCACCGACCGTTACGGAAACCTGTGGCACACGGCGACGATGGCCGTAAGCGTGCGCCACGGCTTTGAGCGCCGCCTCGGCATGTTTCCCGCCTACGTCACCAAAGACGGCACGCTGGCCACGCACACCGTGCTGACCGACTGGCCCTTCATCCTGCCCGACCGCAAGACGGATTTCTCGCGCAACGACCTGTCGGCGGGATGGATGCTCCTGTCGTACGGCAAGGCCGTCAGGGCGTCGTCAGTGCTGCGCGGTGCGGCTGCCGACAAGGCAAAGGTTGGACTGGAGAATCCGTGGAAGACGGAGACATTCGAGCCCTCGAACGCCGTAAACGAGCAGGTGGGTAACTGGTGGGCGGCCGCCACGGGTAAGGCCGGCGAGTGGATAGAGATAGACCTCGGGCGCGAGATGGACGTCAGCGCCATCCACGTCAACTTCTCCGACCACGGGCTTCAGGTCGACGAGCTGTCATCGTTCGTCTACAGCTATACCGTGGAGGCATCGTCCGACCGCCACGCATGGACAACCGTCATCGACAAGAGCCGCCGTGAAGCTGGTGCTTCTGCCGGAAAGTCCGCCTCAACGGCACAGGCATGCGCCGAAGACCGTCCGCACGACCTCAACGTGCTTCCGTCGGCTGTCCGTGCACGATACGTCCGCCTGACCAACCGCCGCGACATGCCCGCGGGCGCGCTCTTCTCGGTGAGCGGACTGCGAGTGTTCGGCAAGGCCACGGGCAAGGCTCCCGCCCGCGTGAAGGATATAAGTGCGGAGCGCGACGCCAAGGATACCCGCCACATCACCATCCGCTGGACGCCCGTTGACGCCGCTACGGGCTATATCGTGCGCTGGGGAACGTCGCCCAAGAATCTCTCTAACGCCTGCATGGTCTACGGCGACACGCGCATGAACGCCCGCTTCTTCAACCGCGACGATGACTATTTCTTCACCGTCGACGCCTTCAACGAAAGCGGCATAAGGCGCGGGGGAGGCGGCATCAAGGCTATTTCGAAATAGAATTGTCCGAAAGAATATTTCAGGAAAGAAACCGTATTACGATAATGGTTTCAAAAAATAAGAATATGGATGAATAAAAGAGTGATATTATCTTTTGTTGTTACGGCATTATGCGTTTCTGCATATTCCGCCGCCAAGCAGCCGTCAATCTACCGCAAGGGATGGATAGACTTCAACAAGAACGGGCGCATGGATGTCTATGAGAATCCGCAGGCACCGGTGGCCGACCGTGTGGCTGACCTGCTCGCGCAGATGACGATGGACGAGAAGACATGTCAGATGGTGACGCTCTACGGCTCGGGGCGCGTGCTGAAGGATGCCGCACCCACGCCGCAGTGGCATCAGGAACTGTGGAAGGACGGAATAGCCAACATCGACGAGCAGGCCAACGGTCTCGGTTCGTTCGGTTCCGCTATTTCTTTTCCATACGCCGCGAGCGTGGGCAACCGCCATGCCGTGCAGCGCTGGTTTGTGGAGGAGACGCGGCTGGGCATACCCGTCGACTTCACCAACGAGGGTATACGCGGACTCTGCCACGACCGTGCCACGATGTTCCCCGCCCAGTGCGGGCAGGGATGCACGTGGGACAGGAGTCTGATTGACGAGATAGCCCGCGTGACGGCTGAGGAGGCCATTGCCCTCGGCTACACCAACATCTACGCCCCGCTGCTCGACATATAGCAGGATCCGCGCTGGGGCCGTGTGGTGGAGTGTTACGGCGAGGACCCTTATCTGGTCGGCGAGCTGGGCAAGCGAATGGTGCTCGGGCTGCAGAGCCGCGGACTCATCTCCACACCGAAGCACTTCGCCGTATACAGCGTTCCCGTCGGAGGACGCGACGGACAGACGCGCACCGACCCGCACGTGGCTCCACGCGAGATGCGCACCCTCTATCTCGAGGCGTTCCGCAAGGCTGTCTGCGAGGCTGTCGTGAAGGGCATCATGAGTTCGTATAACGACTACGACGGCGTTCCCGTCACGGGCAGCTCCTATTTCCTTACCGACATACTGCGTCACGAATGGAGCTTCCGCGGATATGTGGTGTCCGACAGCGAGGCCGTGGAGTTCCTCTTCCGCAAGCACCGTGTGGCAAGGGACTCGGTGGAGGCCGTGGCGCAGGTGGTCAACGCCGGGCTTAACGTGCGCACGGCGTTCACCGCCCCCGACGAATATGTCACGCCGCTGCGCGAGGCCGTCCGCCGTGGGCTCATCTCGGAGCGGACGATAGACGAGCGCGTGGCCGACGTGCTGAGGGCAAAGTTTGAGATGGGCTTGTTCGACAATCCCTATAAGGGCAGCACGGACAATGTGGACAAGGTGGTGCACAGTGCCGACCACCGTGCCGTGTCGCTGCGCGCGGCTCTCGAAAGCATCGTCCTGCTGAAGAACGAGGGCAATATCCTGCCGCTGTCGAAGAGTCTGAAGCGCGTGGCCGTGATAGGGCCGAACGCCGACGAGACAGAAAACCTCATATGCCGCTACGGTCCGGCCAACGCTCCGATAAAGACTGTATATAAAGGTATAAAGGAACGTCTGCCCGAGACCGATGTGCGTTATGCCAAGGGGTGCGACATCATAGACCGGTATGCTCCCGAGAGCGAACTGTATGACGTGCCGCTCGACACCGACGAGCAGCGCATGCTGGATGAGGCCGTGCGGCTGGCCGGCTGGTCGGATGCGGTGGTGATGGTGCTCGGCGGCAACGAGAAGACCGTGCGTGAGGAGTTTTCGCGCACGAGTCTCGACCTTTGCGGCCGTCAGCAGCAGTTGCTCAGCGCGGTCTGCGCCACGGGCAAGCCTGTGGTGCTTGTCATGGTCGACGGCCGCGCAGCCTCCATCAACTGGGCGCAGCGCCACGTTCCCGGCATCATCCACGCGTGGTTTCCCGGCGAGTTCATGGGCGATGCCATTGCCCAGGTGCTCTTCGGCGACTACAATCCCGGAGGGAAGCTGGCCGTGACGTTCCCCAAGACGGTGGGCCAGATTCCGTTCGCATTCCCCTTCAAGCCCGGCAGCGACAGTCCCGGCTTCGTCCGTGCCGCCCGCGCTCTCTATCCCTTCGGCTACGGACTGAGTTACACCACTTTCGCATACAGTGACCTCCGTATCGACAAGCCCGTCATCGGCGTGCAGGGTAGCGTCACGCTCACCTGCTGCGTCAGGAACACGGGCAGCCGCGAGGGCGACGAGGTCGTCCAGCTCTATCTGCGCGACGACGTAAGTTCGGTGACGACATACGAGAAGGTGCTCCGCGGCTTTGAGCGTATACACCTGCAGCCGGGCGAGGAGCGCCTGCTCGCCTTCACTCTCACGCCGCAGGACCTCGGCTTGTGGAACCGCGACAACCGTTTCACTGTCGAGCCGGGCACGTTCACCGTCATGGTCGGCGCCTCGTCGGAGGACATCCGCCTGCGCGGTACGTTTGAGGTGAAGTGACGGTACTTCATGTCCGTTGGCCGGACTGGCCGTTCAATGGACATGCAGTGCTGTCATCGGACATTAGCAAAGTTCTTTCATAATTTAACATATTGTGAAAGAACTTTACTTTAACGTATGTTAAACGATACCCGATCCTTGATTTCTGCACTACGACGCGAAATACGCGATTTTTCGCAAAAATGGGGAACGCTG
>NZ_URNN01000084.1 GCF_900549175.1 uncultured Prevotella sp.
CAAGCATTCCGCCTCTATCAACACCAAGAGATGCTGTAAAGTCCCAGCCTTTCAGCTGATGGGGCGTATAAGTTAATTCGACCAACGCATTTCCATTCTTTTTGATCTCATAAAAAGGTAAACCATACGTTCCCCAGTTGCGGGTAAACGACAATAGAATACGATACTGCAAATCGCTTGCTGGATTCCCCATGATCCCCAAATGATGTCCTTGCATACGTGAACTCTTAAAACTGATGTCTCCATCCTTATTATAAACAGGAGACATCACTAAAGGATTTCCAATACCCATTCCCCAATGCTGCCAACCGGTAAATATGCCGTGATTATAATAATTGTCGCGTCCGCCCACATGGTCGCTCATCGACGGAGTACGGTCATGATACACCGGACCGCTCTGATATTTGGTATAGATATATTCAAACACGATGTCGCGCAACCATCTTCCCCGTTTCAGATTGACCTCGGCACCGAGCATCCAGTCCTTGAAGTCGTAAAGCAGATATTTGCTCTTCTTCTTCTCGTTCCATTCGTCTCCTGTTCCGTAACCGTTGTAATCGAGCTGGAACATTGACGAATGGTCCTCGAAGAACTTGTCCACATAGAAATGCGCGCCAAAAGCCTCGTTCTCATAATTCACACGCATCACCCAACTGCCCAACTGATCGCCCTCGAAATTAGTATATTGCGTCTCGTTGGCATCTGAGCCACCGGGAATGAATGCATTCCAAAAAGCCTTCAGCCCGGTATCGTTTTTGTACACCGACATTCCCCCCGAACTGTTCGGGACATACGATGTGCCGCCGAAAAACGTTCCCATCTCCAGCCCCATCTCTACCGACCACGGACAGAACACATCATCGTTTCCAATCTTCAGATAACCGGCCTTACTGTGATAAAGCACGTCATCGGCATATTTGTTGCGACAGCCAGTAAACTCATGCTGCCAGTTGTCATCCGTCATGCGCCCGAAAGCCATGTGTCCCTTCAGGTGCAGCCATCCGCGGGTGAGCGGCACGGTCCAATATTCGGGCAGGGCGATACGCACCTGCGGCACCGGACGGGCATTGATGCCGAACGTCTGCGAGCCGCTCGACAGACTGTTGTTCTTTAGTTCCATGGGATATTCCCTGCTGCCCACGGTCAGCACACCATGAAGCCAGCGCCCCTCAACATACGCCTGCTGCACCACCACATCGCTCGTGAAACCATACGGCACGGCCACATCCACGCCATAGCCCAGCCCCCAGCGGAAGGCCGAGTCGAGCCGCAACGGGCGCACCAACGCGCCGCGCACATATCCGTTCGTTTCGTCGAGCGAACTCAGTCCGTGCCTGTTGGCGTTGAGCCACAGCGGAGTCTTGCCGTCAGACACCGTCGCCTGCAACTCCACCTTATACTCAAGATTCTCCCATGGCTTCTCCCTACAAACGGTCTCCTGCGCGCGGACGGACGTTCCGCCTGCAACAACCACCGCCACAAGCATGCCGGCCGGCAAAAGTTTATAAAAACGCTGCATATAGAATTGACTTTTTAAAAGGCTCCACAAAGGTAACAAAAAGAAATAAGAACAGGACACGATGCACAAAAAAAGTACATGACTTTCGCACTGCGCCCCGCGCCACCCCAACGGGATAGGGAAAATCCCCCACCACTTAGGGAAAATCCTTTGCCGGAACGCGAAATTTAGTGTTACTTTGCAGCAGAGATAATAAAAACAAAGTTGAACCACATAAAACTTCACGATTATGAAAAGGATACTGATGACAATGATAACCATACTGACGATAGCAGTATCGGCAAAAGCCATGAGTTACGAGCAGGCACGCAGGGAAGCACTCTTCCTGACGGACAAGATGGCTTACGAGCTCAACCTAAACGACCGCCAATATGATGCCGCGTATGAGATAAACCTCGACTACCTGATGAGTGTGGCCAGCCGCGACGATTTGTACGGAACGTACTGGACACGCCGAAACACCGACTTCGGGCACATACTCCTCGAATGGCAGTGGAATGCCTTCTGCGCAGCCACATATTTCTACCGTCCGCTCTACTGGAACGCAGGCTACTGGCATTTCGGCATATACGCACGTTATCCGCGGCGCGACTATTTCTACTTCGCACGCCCCACCGTATACGTATCATACCGCGGCGGACACAGCTGGCGAAACAATGGCGGACGAAGCTATTATCATGGCATACGGCATGAGTTCAAACACAAAGGGGCTTCACACCACGGCATGCGCGACCGCTGGAACAACGGCGAATTCAGCCACGGGCACAACCGCCGGCCCGGAATCAGCTCCACGCACGTAACCGTGAACAACGACAGAAAACACGGCAAAGGCAGCGGCTTATCCCACAACGGCACCACACCCGACAGGGGAAAGAATCCTTCGGGCAGAGACAACAACCGCTTCGGCGGAAGCCGCGGCACAAAACCGGCCGACGGCACAACACACACCGGCATAACCTCCGGACGTTTCGGCACAAGCCGACCGGAGAAGCACAAAAATTCCACCATGCCTACAGAAACAAGGAGACCGGCGGAAACTAAAAGCGGCATCTCGGCGGCAACCACACGCCCGTCAGTGACAATAGCACGTCCGTCAGTGACAACATCACGCAGGTCTGAAAACGGCATCAGGCAAAACAACCATGGCAAAAGCAGCAATACACAACAGCAAAACAAGTTTGGAGGACGCCGGTAGCCACCCAGCCTGACAGGCAGGCAGAGATTCAGAACTGAAAAAATAAGACTGATTACGGGTACGCCCATGCAGAGCGTACCCGTAAATACGACAGTTGAGAACGATTCGAAAGTGGCCGTTTTACCTTGCGAAAGCGCCCGTTTTACCTTGCAAAAGCGCCACTTTCGGCGTGTAAAACGGGCACTTTTGCAAGGTAAAACGGCCACTTTCGCAACTCCTTAATCCAATGCCGGTATGGGCTGTTTCGCTACGCTTGCCGTACGGAACTGGAACACCGACTTGACAACGAACGTTTTAAATTCGCAAAAGTATTAAAAATATTATGCCCTTACAGATATATTACTTATTTTTGCAGCATGCAAGAAAATACATACGGCATATGCCAATACAAGCGTGACCTTATACAATAAAAAGAAAACAAAATCTTATCAATTATGAAAGTACTGCAAAGTTCCATTTTCCGCGCGGCATGCTCCGTAATCATCGGAGGCCTGCTCATCAAATATCCTGACGTGACAGCCACATGGCTTATAATAGCCATCGGAGTCCTGTTCCTGCTGTCAGGCGTAATCTCCGTAGTGGCATATATCAGCGCAAGGCGAAACACGGGCGGAACCACCGTCATCGACTCCAACGGCAACGTGATAGCCGGAGGCAACCCGCCCTTCCCCATCGTTGGCGTGGGCAGCATCATTCTCGGACTGCTGCTGTCGCTGCGCCCCGCATTTGTCATCGACACCATGGCGTACATACTCGGAGCAATACTCATACTCGGAGCCATTAACCAGATGGTCTGTCTCGTGTCGGCAGGAAAGATAAAGCGCATGCCGCTGTTCTTCTGGATCAGTCCGGTGCTCATACTCATCATCGGACTGATAGCCATCATACATCCGATATGGATTGCCAGCGCACCCCTCATCATCATCGGATGGAGCCTGCTGCTCTACGGTGTGACGGAAGTGATAAACACACTGAAAATGAACACCGACCGGCGCCATTTCGAGAAAACCATGATGCAGTCGGCAACTACCGAAGCCCACAATCCAGGCGACAACCATATGGAAGAGGGTGACGAATCCACCCAAAAGAAATAGTCATCTCACCCGCGTAACGATACCCTCGATGTATGCGCGTAGAATGCTTATGCCGGTCTTGTTTTCGCCGCCAAGCGGAACAATGAGATCGGCATATTTTTTTGTAGGCTCGATAAACTGTTCGTGCATGGGTTTGAGCACCTTCAGGTAGCGGTCAATAACCATGTCTACGGTGCGACCGCGCTCTATCACGTCGCGCTGTATGTTGCGGATGAGGCGTTCGTCGGAGTCGGTGTCTACAAATATTTTCAGGTCCATCATCTCGCGCAGGCGCTTGTTGAGCAACGTCATTATTCCCTCAATTATTATCACCGGACGCGGCTCCACGTGCACAGTCTCAGGCAGACGATTGCACTTGAGATATGAATATGTGGGCTGTTCAACGGCCACACCCGCCTTCAGCATCTTGATGTGCTCTGTGAGCAGCTTCCAGTCGAAAGCGTCCGGATGGTCGAAGTTGATGGCGTGACGCTCCTCGTCGGTCATGCCCGTCGTATCATTATAGTACGAATCAAGTGGCACAACAGCCACGTAATGCGGAGGAAGTGCCTCTGCTATTCTTTTCACTACTGTGGTTTTACCAGAGCCGGTACCACCGGCTATTCCTATTATTGTCATATATTCTGAATTTTATATATTAATAACTGCAGTTGTCTTCATTAAAGACCGAACACTTTGCGGTAGAATTCCGCTTTCCACTCTATCGGTCGCGGATAGGCACGCGATGATGACGGCATGCGCCACAAGGTAAGCCGCCGTCCGTCAAAATCGGTCACGACACTCTTGCCCACCTCCGGCATCTTGGTTCCGGTTATGCTTTGCAATGTGTCGGCCGCTTTCTGTCCGGTTACCACCACCGAGTGGCAACCGGGCATGCGCTCAAGCAGAGCCGCGAGATTGACAGGACGCACTATCTGAAGAAAATTATCAGAGGCGTTGTTCTTCAGTCTTACCACCTCTTCGGCTGTATCGTACAAGGCGATGCCCTGTTCACGGCAAAATGCCTCTATCCGTTCACGGTCGAAACGCTTCTCGGCCGGACAAACAAAATGATTCTTGTCGCCTGTAAAAATATAGCCGAGTATTCTCCACATGTCATTCTGAAAGTTAGGATAAAAGAAATCCATAGACCAGCGCATACGTTGAGGCGGAAAACTGCCAAGCATCAGCACACGTGCTTCCGGAGGCAAAAATGGTTTCAGCGGATGTTTCTCTATAGCCATACCTTAAATCTTCAATTTCTTGCCATTAACGATATATATGCCCGCCGGCAACATACTGCGCAAATCCTTCAAAGGAACGGCACGCCGCAGGAGCACGCCCGAAAGGCTGTAGACATCAACCGCGGAACGGTCGGCGGAACTCCGGTTTACATTGACGATACCGTCGGTTCCCGGGTCTTCGGGTTCTGTAAGGTCGTAAGGTGTCAGCTTGGAATAGATGTATTTGGCGCGCGTGTTAAGCCACGAACTCATGTTTCCGCTCACCGAGGCGTAACCGCGGCCGTCACTCCACATCGTTGCGTTGTGCTCAAACGACGGGAGGGCATAGTGGTAATAGTCGGAGCAGAAGTCTGTCAACTCCTGAAGATGGTTGTCCATGAAGTCCTTCCACACCTTATAATAAGCCTTGTCCACCACCTCACCGGTGTTTTTACGCAGGTCGCGCATAAATGTCCATGCCTCCATCTTGTTGGAATATGCCGTCCAGAAGTCGGCCTTTTGGTCGGTTGTGCAGTAGTTCTTGTTGGTTTCGTAGCCGAAAGCCCAGTCAAGGTCCCACACCGGACCGAACACGTACTTGCTGTCCGGGTCGGTCACGTCGGCCTTGTACACGTATGTGCTCTTGGGGTGCTGTATCTCGTAGTTGACTATAAGCTCGTTCACCATGAGATAGCGCGCAAGCATGTCCACGTCCACCAGCGCCGATATGTCTTCCTTGCGGTAGAGCGCGTCGGTGAGGCGGTTGAAGTCGGCCTTTATGTCATCAAACGCAAGTTTTGTCTCGTTCTCGCTCAAATCGGGGTCCTTTATGTTCACCGGCAGATTGTAGCGTGTGGTCCTGAACTTGTATGCCTCATCATAGTATGTGTCCAGTTCGAGCAGTGCGGCCACGGTCTCGTCATCCACATCCACGCTGTTGGCCGACACACCCACCTTCTCCGTGAAAATGTAGCTGCCGCGGTAGTTTCCGTTTATGTACAGTTCGACGGGTATCACATGGTTTGCCGCCGCCGTGCCAACCATGCGCGCAATCTTCATGCCCACGGCATTGGCCATCATCGAGCGCGTCTGGCTGTTGGCCTGAAGCACCCAGCTCTTTGCCTTGGTCAGTCCGAAGGGTGCCTGTTTCTTTATGAATTTAAGACGGTAGGGGTTCTTTGCCCACGGGTTGCTGCTCCAACTGGTGTTGCCACGGCCCTTTATCTGCACATCGGTGGCATCCATCGACGGGAATACCCCCGCACCATCTATCGTGAGCTTGGCCGAGAGATAAACCTCCTTGCTGCTCACCATCTCCCCGTTTTCTATGTCAATGTCCATACGCGGCACATTGGTGGCGCGAGAAGCAGGCCAGTCGGCCGTCACACGATAACGCCGCCCGTAGGGGCGCATGGCCCAATCTGCATCGGTGCTGCCGATGTGGGTGTATATAAGCTCGTCTGGACGCGCCACAACATACGTTTTGTCTTCGCGGTAGCTGCCGCGGCTGACGCCGCTTTGCTGCCTGTCGCCGTCTATATATGCCGAAGCTGCAGGGTCCGACAATTCAAAAGACGGCGTTAGCCACCGTCCTATCGACGGCACCGACACCGTTATAACGGAGTCGCCGGTTATCGTAGCCTCCACATCGCCGAACACCTCGTCGTTGTACCTGCTCTCTATCACGAATGACGTGAATGAGGGCAACACCACGGCGGGACCATCAAAAGCGGTACGCTCCACCTCATCCAGCGGGTAGGAGAATTCGGCTCCCGCCGTTGTCTTTATCACGAGACGTCCGTCTACGGATGTCTGCCTGTCGACGGCTGACATCGGGAAGGCACAGAAACCGCTGTTCTTCATGTAGACGAAAAGCGTGTCGGATGTGTTTTCGGCCTGTACGCCGAGAGCGGCAAGCATTGTTGCGGCAAATAGGATATGTTTCATCTTACTTTTATATTAAAGTGCAGTTTGTCTTTTTCATAATGAAAATGGCAGCTTTGCCGGATTATCCCAGAGATGCCCCTGTACCAATCCGGCAAAACCACCATATGCCAAGTTCTCACATTAAATGTTCCACTGTAAGTTAACGGTTATTTCTACTTTTTCTGTTCTTTCACCAAATATACAATAGTGGGCAGGTGATCGCTGAATCCGTCAAGCCACACTCCGCCGGCATGCGTGCGCAACGGACTGCCCTTGTACTTGCCTTCCTGCTGAATCATGTAGTCGCGGCGGAATATCTGGTGCTTGAGATATTTCAGTGTGGAATAGTCTTTCTTTCCGTCGCGGCAGAGCAGCGAGGGCGAGAGTATGATTTGGTCGAAGAGGTTCCATGCTCCGTTGTACATCAGCGTGCCGCGGCCCTCCTTGGCCAGCACATTCCACCACGGATTGTACATGTCGCCATCGCCCACGTCCTTTATCTCACGCTTCGCGCCGAGCGCCTCGGCCATCGACTTGTCCATCGGGTCATCGTTCATGTCGCCCATCACGAGTATCTTCACGTTTGGGTCATCCTTTATGAGCGAGTCTTTTAGCACACGGAGCTGGCGTCCGCCCGACTCGCGGTAGAACGAACCGCTGAAGCGGCTGGGCAGATGGTTGACAACCACCGTGACGTGCTCACCTGCCATGGTGCCGCTGACGGTGAGGAAGCCGCGCGTGTAATAGGCGCTGTCCTTCTCCAGTTCCTGAACGTAAGGCACGAGCTTGACATCGCGCACGGTGAACAACTTCGGGTTGTAGAGCATCGCGCAGTCAACACCGCGGCGGTCGGGACCCTCTATGTGGCAGTATTTGTATCCCCGCGCGGCAAGTTCCGGCTGCGCCGTCAGGTCATCAAGCACCTTGGAGTTCTCCACCTCGCTTACGCCAATGATGGCGCAACCCAAGTTTTTGGGCATCATGTCGGTACCCATGTCTGAAAGCACACGCGCCAGATTATGCAGCTTGTGCGTGTATTTCCTTCCGTTCCATTTGTATGAGCCGTCGGGAAGAAACTCATAATCTCTCTTTCCCTCGTCATGACAAGTATCAAAGAGATTCTCAAGATTGTAAAAACCCACGGCATAGACATTGAATTTCTTGTCCTGGGCCAGTGCCTGAAACGCTGCAAAAAGAAGCGTCAGCAACAATAAAGATGTTTTTCTTTTCATACCATGATAATATTTGATGCGCAAATATCGGTATTTTACACGATAAAATTGCACGTTTCATTAAAAAATCGCAAATTTTTCTTTCATTTATCGTATTATTTTCGTTACTTTGCGTCTGTAATTACAAATAATAATCAAAATTTAACTATGCAGAAAAAGCTGAAATTAGCAGTGTTGGCCTTGTGTTGCACTCCTGCGGCCTTTGCACAAAGCACAGACCAACAGCAGCAGAAGCAAAACGTCACGATAGATGACGAGCAGGCTTTCACATTTACCGAAGCTCAGCTGGGGGAAGACGATGACATGTCGCAGAATGTGACCATCATAAATTCCAACAGCAACTTGTATGCCGGTCAGGTGGGCTATTTGTTCAGTCCTGTCAGGTTCAGGTATCGTGCTTTCAATCAAAAGTACAACGAGATCTACATTAACGGCGCTCCCATGAATGACGCCGAGTCAGGACAATTCCGCTACTCCATGATTGGAGGACTGAATGCACAGACCCGCAACATGGAGTTTGCACTGCCTTTTGAGAACAACGCTTTCTCCATGCCGGCAATGGGCGGTTCGAACAACTACAATTTCCGACCGTCATCGCAACCGGTGGGACACCGCGCGACATTGAGCGGGGCAAACCGCAACTACACTCTCCGCGCCGGATACACCTACAACTCGGGCTTCAACGACAATGGATGGGCCTATTCTGCTGCCGTGATGTACCGCTGGGCTGACAGGGGATATGTGGAAGGCACATTCTACAACTCCCTCTCCTACTTCCTCGGTGTAGAAAAAATCATTAACGACAAGCACAGCCTGTCGCTCGTGACATGGGGCAACCCCACGGAGCGCGCCTCGCAGGGTGCCGCCACCGACGAGGTGTACTGGCTGGCCAACGACAGATACTACAACCCCTATTGGGGATACCAAAACGGAAAGAAGCGCAACTCTCGCGTGGTCAACGATTTCGCTCCCACGGCCTTGCTAACATGGGATTGGAAGATTGATGACGGAATGAAGCTGACAACAAGCCTTAGCGGAAAGTACAGCCATTACAAGAGTACAAAACTTAACTACAGTAATTCTGACAACCCGCACCCCAACTACTGGAAAAACCTGCCGTCGAGTTTTTACGACGTTTGGGACGAGACGGACGTGTCAAACCGCACTGACCAGTGTCTGGCAGACTGGCAGGCATCGTACGACTTTTGGACGGCATCGAAAGCCAACCGTCAGATCAACTGGGACCGCCTATACTACTCAAACCAGCAGCTGGCGGCTCAGGGCAAGGACGCCATGTACTATATACAGGCCAAGAACAACGACCAGCTTATGCTCACACTGTCATCATCGCTCAAGATGGAGCTGACCAAAAAATCAGCGCTCAATATAGGTGTAGCACTCCAAACGACAAAGGGCATGCACTATCAGACTATGGAAGACCTGCTCGGCGCGTCCATATACCACAACATCAACACTTACGCATTGGGAACATATGCCACGGGATCGGACGAGATACAATATGACCTAAACAATCCCAACGCGGAAGTGCGCGAGGGCGACAAGTTCGGCTACAACTATAACCTGCTTGTCGACAAGGCAAACGCATGGGCTACATACTCTGCCGACTTCCGTTCGATACACACATTCATCAGCGGACGTGTGGGCGCCACATCAATGCAGCGTGACGGTAAGATGCGAAACGGTCTGGCCAAGGACAACTCTTACGGCAAGAGCGAAACGGCACGGTTCCTCGACGGAGGTGCCAAAGCCGGCGTGAACATCAGTCTCGGACGCGGCAATACAGTGGCTTTGGGTGTGGGCTACGAGCTGCGCACACCTACAGCATCGGCATCATTCGTTTCACCGGAAATAAACAACGATTTCGTAAGCAACCTGAAGAATGAGAAGATTCTTTCTGCCGAGTTGGGCTATCAGCTGCGCTCGTCATGGCTCAACCTGTCACTCAACGGATATTACTCACGTATGACAGACGGGGCTGAGTGGCAGAACTTCTATTTTGACGATATAAACTCTTTCTCTTACGTGTCGTTCACCGGTGTGGAGAAAGAATACTACGGTGTGGAACTGGGTGCCAACATAAAGCTCAACTCGGCATGGAGCATCAAGATGATAGGACAGATGAGCGAGGCAAAATACACTGACAACACCGCCGTGCGTTACATGAACTCCACATCGGCGGAATACATTGACGACATCTGCTACAACAAGGACATGCGCGAAAACGGTACGCCGCTCACAGCACTCAGCCTCGGACTGAGCTACCACTCTGGCGGCTGGTTCATCGACCTCAACGGCAACTACTACGACCGCATCTACCTGTCGTACTCTCCGAGCTTCAGATACGGAACAGCATTGAAAAACCGTCAGGAGGCATTTGGAGATGTTTACGACGCTGAAGATAACATCAAACCCGGCATACTCGACCAGGCTGAAGGCAAGGGAGGATTCATGCTCGACGCCTCCATCGGCCGCAACATCCGCCTGAAGAAAGGTTCGCTGTCAATCAACCTCACGCTGACAAACATCTTGAACAATCAGGACATCGTGACAGGAGGATACGAACAGAGCCGCAGCGACTACACACAGAGTGGCAACCAGCGTACCTACAAGTTCTCGAAGAACCCGATGAAATTCTACGCCTACGGTACGAACGGTATGCTCAACCTAACGTATAAATTCTAAATTAAAACGCAACGAATTATGAAAAAGATAAAATATATCCTCATAGCCTGCGTATGCGCACTAATGACCGGATGCATGGCCGGAGAAGACTATGGCTTCGATACAGACTGGAGCGCGCCCAACACGGAGAATGCTTACGGCAATGCCGATCTGAAAGAGACCAACGTCATCACGGTGAAGGAATTGCTCGACCGCTATGTCAACCCCATGACAAACGCCAACGACACCACGATGATACGTGAGGACGTGCAGATAAAGGTAATTGTTACGGGCAACGACATTGAGGGAAACATCTACAACGAAGTGGCCGTGAAGGACGAGACAGGCGCCATTCTCATCTGCATATCGCAGGGCGGACTCTACGGTTATCTGCCCGTGGGCAAGGAAATTCTCGTTGACCTCAAGGGGCTGCATGTCGGACTCTACGGCAACCAGCCGCAGATAGGCGTGGCTTACACAAATGCTTCAGGACGCACTTTCCCCAGCCGAATGAACCGCAACACATGGCAGAAGCACTTCAAGTACATTGATGCCAACTTCACACACAAAGTTGTTCCGGAGGAATTTGATGTGACACGCATGCAGGATGCCGATTATGTCAAGGCATGCCGCGGCAAGCTGATGACCGTGAAGGGCGTGACCATGGCCGAAGCCGACGGCAAAAAAGTATGGGCGAGTGATGCCGAGAAGGATGCCGGCAATGGTGTGAGCCGCAGTATCGCAGTAGATGGCAAAGTGCCCATGAGCGGACAGTATGCCTCATTCGTGGTGCGTTCAAGCACATATGCCGATTTCGCCGCACAGGTTATGCCTACCGGCAAAATAAACCTGACAGGTATCTTCACCGTTTATGCCAACAATCCCGACCGCTATGGCTACACATGGCAGATACTGCTGCGCGAAGGATCGGATGTTGAAGAGATAACAAGTTCTGAAAAATAAAAAACAACAATAACAAATAAGACTATTATGAAAAAGATATTATTATCAATGCTCGCCATCACAATGGCCGCATTTACATTCACAAGTTGTGAGGATGTTCCGGAGCCGTATGAAATTCCGGGAGGAGGAAACAATGGAGGCGGAACTGCCGAAGGTGTATATATCGACAAGGACTTCTCCAGCACACTCGACGGCTTTACACAAACAGGCACCAATTCCAACATTTCTTGGATAATCGATTACAGCAGCGCCTGCATTACAGGTTATAAAGACTACGACGGCAGCGGCACAAAATCGAATCAGGCCGGTGTAACATATCTCGTAAGCAATGATGCTGTCGACCTGACAAATGCCGAAAGTGCATACGTGGAAATAAACCACGCGCTCAACTATGAGAAGGGGGATATCAACGCCAACAACTCGGTGCTCATCAGCAAGGACTACGCCGGCAATGCCGATGCGGCAACATGGGAATTGCTGCCCTACAACACCGACGGTCTTAACAGCGGTTTCACATTCGCCACCAAGACAATGAATATCCCAGAGAGCTTTATCGGCGAAAAAGTGTACATCGCCCTGCGCCATACATGCACAGAGTCATTCTCATCAACATGGGAGGTAAAAAAACTCAGCGTGAAAGAAGGTACTGCCGACGAGCCGGAAACACCGGATACAGGAGACAACTCCAAAGACAATCCTTATACAGTGGCATACGCCATTGCCAACAACAGTGGCAAGGCATGGGTGAAAGGATACATTGTAGGATGGGTTGAAGGCCAAGTGCTGACAGAGGGAGCCAACTTCAACGGCAACGCTTCTTCACAGACCAACCTGCTTATTGCCGACAATGCTGACGAGACTGATGTCAAGAAGTGTATTCCTGTACAGTTACCTTCAGGCAACGTTCGCACGGCACTTAACCTGAAAGACAATCCCGGCAACTACAAAAAGGAAGTCATTTTATTAGGAAGTCTTGAAAGATATTTCGGCACTGCCGGTCTGAAAAGTGTTACAGAATATGTACTTGACGGAACCAGCGGCGGTGACAAGCCAGAAGAGCCAAAACCGGGAGTACCAACCGGTGACGGTACAGCAACCAACCCCTTCAATGCAGCAGCAGCCAACGAGTATATTTCGAAACTTCCAGCCGATACAAATTCTGAAATCGACATATACATAAAAGGAAAGGTATCATCCATCAAAGAGAATTTTGGAATCCAGTTTGGCAATGCCACATTCTACATCTCTGATGACGGAACAGAAAACTCCGCACAATTTTATGTATTCCGCACACTTTATGAAGGCAATGTGAAATACAGCGGAGGTGACCTGCTCACTGTGGGTGATGACGTTGTGATTTGCGGAAAAGTGGTAAACTATAAAGGTAACACTCCCGAGACTGCAATAAATCTAAGCTACATCTACTCATGGACAAAAAACAGTGGCAGCACAGGTGGCGGTGATGACAAGCCGGACGAAGGCAATACCGACGGAACCAAAGAAAATCCCCACACTGTGGCATACGCCATTACCAACAACAGCGGTACGGCATGGGTAAAAGGTTATATCGTAGGATGGGTTGACGGCATGTCAATATCCTCAGGAGCCACATTCAACGGTAATGCTACAAGCAATACGAACCTGCTCATCGCCGATGACAAGAATGAAACAGATGTGTCGAAATGTCTTCCCGTGCAGTTGCCTTCAGGTAATGTACGTGCTGCACTCAACCTGCAGGACAATCCCGGCAATTACCAAAAACAGGTATCACTGTACGGAAGTCTTGAAAGATATTTTGGTACAAATGGATTTAAATCCATTACCGATTTCAGCTTCGAATAAAGCATTATCGAAACATAGAAAACAAGTTTTATAGAAGGTTTCAATAAAACAGGATAAGGAGGATGCCGGTCTGACATCCTCCTTTTTTATTTATATAATACGGAAAGACATTTGGACAACACAAGGAAAATAACTACTTTTGCAATCTAAAACAAATGAAACCATTAAACGTATGACAAATATCAAAAACTTCCCCACTCTGCTGTTCACCGCATTGTTTTCCATCGCAACCATATCATGCGATAAAGATGACGAACAGGACATAAACAGCAAGACAAACACCAACCGAAACATCGCCACTGCCGACTGTCGCGAAACGACACGTCTGGAGTTCCCGAAGGTAAAGGACGGAAAAAGCATAATCCTCTGCCATTATTCAGGGGACACTTACGGACTTAACTACAGTGTAGAATGGGACACGGAAAAGAAATCGCAGCGCTGGTCATGCTATTTCATGGTAGACCATCATCACTCCAACAACGACCGCAGTCACACTTATTCAGGCAATGCGGGGCGTTATGATCCGAAGACCAATCCCGGCAACCATCCTAACGACCGCCAATATCCTTGGAATCCCCAGTTGCCGGAAGAATACCGCTGGAGCGATGACCTCTTTGTACGCTCTGGTTATGACCACGGGCACATCTGCCCGTCGGCCGACCGTCAATATTCCAAAGAAGCCAACTACCAGACATTCTACATGACCAACATGCAACCGCAGCGTAACCTCTTCAATGCAAAGCTGTGGGCCGTGATGGAACAGAAAGTGCGCGACATAACTCCAAAGACCATCGGCGACACACTATACGTGTGCAAGGGCGGAACAATAGACAACGAAAGCCAGATTCTGACGCGCATACAAGGCAAGATGATTGTGCCAAAATACTTCTACATGGCCCTGCTGCTGAAAAAAGACAACCAATACTCAGCCTTTGCCTTTTGGGCAGAACACATCAACGCCGACCATTCCAAAGATCCTTTGACAAGCTATGTCATCACCATAGACGAACTGGAGCGACGTACAGGCATCGACTTTTTCTGCAACCTCCCAGACAACATAGAAAACAAAGTTGAAAGCAGTGTAGCATACAACTATTGGGGATTCAAATAATCCGGCAACAACGCATATAACACCGCTCACGCATCATAAAACGATGCAGGCACAACAGCATTTATGCAAAAAAGTTGCGGGAACATTTGTACGTTTGAAGAAAATGTATTAATTTTGCACCGCATTTATAGCACATTTATAACATTCAATATTAATAAATTAAAATGAAAACAGGTATTCATCCAGAAAACTATCGCCCCGTCGT
>NZ_URNN01000085.1 GCF_900549175.1 uncultured Prevotella sp.
ACCTATTTTTCTAACTTCATCTCTAACACCTATTTGTCTTAGCTCTATTCTTGTTTTATAAATAGCAGCTAAATCTTTTACAAGCTCTCTAAAATCCACACGTCCATCAGCTGTAAAATAGAATATTATTTTACTATTGTCAAACTTATATTCTACGTCTACTAAGTTCATGTCTAATTTGTGTTTTTTTATTTTTTACATCAACATTTTCAATTGCTTTAATTTTTGTTATTATTTCTTCTTCTTGTTCTTTTGTTAAACTATTATCAAAAAATGTTACTACCGTTACATCTTCTTTAATCAATGTAGCAAAATTATCTACATTTTTTGCTATTATAAGAGTAGAACCTATTATTATTAAAGTAATTGTTATACATGATATTGATGCTAAAGATAATATGTTCTTTATGTCTTTCTGTCTAAAGGAATATGTCTTTATTACCACAACACAATATGTTCTTTATGTCTTTATGTCCCAAAGAATATGTCTTTATGTCCAAAGAAATATGTCTTTATGTCCAAAGAAATATGTCTTTATGTCCAAAAGAATATGTCTTTCTGTCTAAAAACAATATGTCTTTATGTCTAAAAAAACACGTCCTTATGTCAAAACAATTCCTAAAATTTAACATTTCTTTTTTCCCGAAATAGAGCGGCGGAAATGCCATTTTTGCCCTATTGACAGGCCGTTTTTGTGTCCTTAGCTTGCCTTTAGGGCCTCCTTACACTCCGTTTACGGCGTAATTGCGTTGCAAGTACGGTCTAACCGCAATGCAAGTACGGCCTAATTGGAGTAAGAAAAGGGCCTCTCTGCTATATTGACAAATTAACATTCGCGTAACTTGCTGATTGTCAGCGCTCCCCATTTTCGCGAAAAATCGCGTATTTTGAGCCGTAGTGCGGAAATCGCGGTCAGGGTACCGTTTAACATACGTTAAAGTAATGATAATTCAAGTTCCACAAACTTCACCTTACAGGGAGTTAAGGAGTTAAATGGAGTTAAGGAGTTAAGCCAATAGCATTATGATGCATAAATTATTGCTGAGGCATTTGGCTTAACTCCTTAACTCCATTTAACTCCTTAACTCCATATTTGTGCGGGGGCTTTTGAGTATTCTTTATCCTTGCATGCGTATTTATATATACCGGACGGGTTGTGGAAAACCCTCCGCAAACAAAGAATATAAACAGACAACAGACAATGAAGACAAGACGAAGCGTATTTCTTTTGGCCGCGATGCTGTGCCTCGCGACGATGGTAAAAGCCGTGGGGCAGTCGGGAATGTACCGGTGGTCGGTGGAGCTTGCCGGCTACACCTCGGCTGAAACCGGCCATTCGCCCACGGCCTATTTGTGGATTCCCGACGGATGCCGCAAGGTGAAGGCCGTGGTGCTGGCACAGCAGAACATGACCGAAGAGGCCATTTTCCGTATGCCGGCTTTCCAGAAAGAGATGAAACGGATGGATGTCGGCCTGGTGTGGGTGGCCCCGTGGTTCTCGCAGAAGTGGGACCCGCAGACCGGAGCGCAGCAGATATTCGAGGAAATGATGGTGGGGCTGGCCGGACAGAGCGGCCACAGTGAACTGGCAACCGTGCCGGTGGTGCCCCTCGGCCATTCGGCCCAGGCCACCTTCCCGTGGAACTTCGCCGCCTGGAACCCCGACCGCACGCTCTGCATCGTGTCGTTTCACGGCGATGCCCCGCGCACCAACCTGTGCGGTTTCGGCACGGCCAATGTGGAGTGGGGCCGCCGGCGCAACATCGACGGCATACCCGGACTTATGATAGAGGGCGAATATGAATGGTGGGATGCCCGCGTGAGGCCGGCACTGGCCTTCAGGATGATGTATCCCGAGGCGTGCATATCGTTTCTTTGCGATGCGGGCCGCGGCCACTTCGACTGCGGCGAGCCCACGGCCCTGTACATAGCAAAGTTCATCGGCAAGTCGCTGGAACAGCGGCTCTGCGCCGACGGCACCCTGAAAAAGGTGGACCCGAAAAAGGGCTGGCTGCTGCCCGCCCCCGAGAGTGCCCCCGATGCCGTGGAGTCGGCTGCGCTGCCTGTCTTCCCCGACATCAGTGCCGCCCCGTATTCCGAGTACGGGGGCGACGTGCACACGGCCTTCTGGTATTTTGACCGCGAGAAGGCCGGCCTGACGCAGCGGCGTTATGACGAGACGAAGGGTAAGAAGATGCAGTACGTGGGATTCGAGTACGGCGGGCGGCTTGTGCCTTACAGCGACAAGGTGCAGGGCGGCATGCGCATACATTTCGACGGCGGCGGCCGCGACAGCATCACCATAACGCTGCGTGCCGTGTACACCGACAGCACGCATACGGCGCCCACCGACCGTCACGGGCGGCACCGTCCGCGCATAGAAGTGGTGAGGGGGCCCGTGCGAAAGATTGACGACACGACATTCCGCCTGTGCGTTTATGAGGCCGGATGGGACAATCCGAGACGCGCCTTCAACTTCACCCTTGTGGCCGTGGCCGATGCCGACGGCGAGTACAAGGGTGCCGTGCAGCCCATAAACGTAACCTTTCCGAAAAGCCTCGTTGACAAAATCAGGCCGTAAGCGGCACATACAGTATATAAAGCATAACGACATACATCATGAGAATACTCAATTTGCTTTTGGCGGCGGCCCTGTGCACCGGTGCAGGAACCGCATGCGCGTACGAGAAGGAGTGGGAGAACCCCACGGTGTTTGAGCGTGGCAAGGAAGCCCCCCACGCATGGTTCAAGACAGACAAGGTGAAATCGCTCAACGGCGTGTGGCGTTTCCGTTACGACGGCGATGTTGCACAGAGTCCCAAAGACTTCTACCGCACCGACTACGACGACTCCGGATGGAGCGCCATCACGGTGCCGTCAAACTGGGAGATGCAGGGTTTCGGCGCACCGCTGTACGTAAACATTACCTATCCCTGGACCCCCAATCCGCCGCATATCGACATACCCAACCCCGTGGGCACATACCGCACGGAGTTCACGGTGCCTTCGTCGTTCGGCGGGCGCGAGGTAATCCTCCACTTCGGCTCCATCACCGGCTATGCCCGTGTGTATGTAAACGGCCGCGAAGCCGGCATGACAAAGTGCTCGAAGACACCGGCCGAGTTCAACATCACGCGGCTGCTCCGTCCGGGCGGCAACATACTGGCCGTGCAGGTGTACCGCTGGCATGACGGCAGCTACATGGAAGACCAGGACTTCTGGCGCATGACCGGTATAGAGCGCGACGTATATCTGCAGGCCTACAACCGGCTTTCGGTGTGGGACTACAAGGTGGAGGCCGTGCCCACGGACAACTACCGCAACGGCCGCTTCACGCTCGACGTGGCCTTGCGCAACTTCAGCGGGGCCGAAAAGTCGGCCGACGTGCAGGTGACGCTGGCCGACAGAAACGGCCGGAAGGTGTTCTCGGAAAAGCGTCATGCCGCCGTCGGGCCGTCGTCGTCGGCCACTCTGGGCTTCTCCGCCTCTGTCAGGAACGTGCGGCTGTGGAGTGCCGAAAAGCCCGAACTGTACACGCTGACCATCGTCACGGGCGGTGACACCGTAAGGCAGAACGTGGGTTTCAGGGAGATAAAGATAGAGAACGCACGCCTGAAGGTGAACGGACGCACCGTATATATAAAAGGTGTAAACCGCCACGAGCACAGTGACACCATCGGCCACGTGCCGTCTGAGGCCATAATGATGCACGACCTGAAGCTGATGAAGCGGCTCAACATCAACGCCGTGCGCAGCAGCCACTATCCCAACACGCCGGAATGGCTCGACTTGTGCGACCGTTACGGCATCTATCTCGTCGACGAGGCGAACATCGAAACCCACGGCATGGGCAGCGTGCCCTACTTCAACGACACCGTTCCGCATCCTGCCTACCGCCGTGAATGGGCGGCGGCACACCGCGACCGCATACACCGCATGTTCTACCGCGACCGCAACCATCCGTGTGTCATCGGGTGGTCGCTCGGCAACGAGTGCGGCAACGGGCAGGTGTTCCACGAGCAGTACGACTGGCTGAAGCGTCAGGACCCGCGGCGGTTCGTGCAGTTCGAGCAGGCGTGGGAAGACAGCAATACCGACGTGGTGTGCCCCATGTACCCCAGTTTCGGGCGCATGAAGGCCTATGCCGCAAGCGGCAAGACGCGTCCTTACATCATGTGCGAGTACGCCCATGCCCAGGGCAACAGCATGGGCGACCTGCAGGACCTGTGGAATCTAATCAAGTCGGCGCCCAACATGCAGGGTGGCTTCATCTGGGACTGGCAGGACCAGGGACTGCTGCGCACCATCAACGACAACACCGACCACCGCACATACCACATGTATAACGGCGGCATGGGCAGCTACGTATGGACCAGGGAGCACAACAGCGGCTGCGACGGCGTGATAGCTGCCGACGGTACGCCTAAGCCGCAGGCCCACGAGGTGAAGAAGGTGTACCAGAACATTGTCTTTACGGCTTTCGATGCCGCCACGTGCCGGCTCACCATACGCAACGAGCACAACTTCACGCCGCTGTCGGAGTTCGACTTCGGATGGACGCTGAACCGCAACGGGCGTCAGATAGCCGCGGGGGCGTTTGCCGCCGATGTGGCACCGGAAGGCACGGGGACCGTACGTCTGCGGCTGCCGGAGATGAATGGCGACGGCGAATACACGCTGCAGGTTTACGCCTATACCAAAACCGGAACCGAACTTGTGCCGGCCCGCTTCGAGGTGGCTAAGGAACAGTTTGTGCTGGGGGCGTCTCCGGCGCCGGCCGCCGTACAGTCCGGCATGTCTTACGAGGTGAAGGACTCGGCCAATCTCGTCACGTTCCGCTGCGGCAACATAACGGGAACGATAAACAAGCGCACCGGCATGCTCACCGAATATGCCCGCGACGGCGTGTCGGTTCTTGCATGGCGGCAGTATCTGGAACCGTATTTCTGGCGCTCGCCTTGCGACAATGATTTCGGCAACAAGATGCCCCAGCGCTGCAATGTATGGCGTTCGGTGCAGACCAACGCAAGGGTGACGGGCTGCGAGACGGGTCGGAAGACACCCGGGGGCACGGAGGTGAACGTCACGCTGAGCCTTTCGGACATCAACCAGGAGTACCGCCTGACGTATCTCATACGCCCTGACGGCAGTCTCGGCGTGACGGCGTCGATGAACACCAAGGGCCGTAAACTGCCCGAGATGCCGCGTTTCGGCATGCGGATGATGCTTGACAAGGACTTTGAGAATGTTACGTATTACGGCCGCGGCCCGCAGGAGAACTATTGCGACCGCAAGACATCGGCCTTCATCGGCGAGTATGCCACCACCGTCACCGACATGTATTACCCGTACATCTATCCCCAGCAGACGGGCAACAGGTGCGATGTACGCCACGCGGCTGTGGCAAACACGCGCACGGGGGCGGTGCTGTGTATAGACGCGCAGGAGCCTATGGACTTCTCGGCACTTCATTTTCTTGACGAGGACTTCGACACCGGACTCACCCGGAAGATGCTCCATACCAAGGACATATACCCGCGGCAGGAAACCTGTATCGTCATTGGCAGCGTGCAGCGCGGCGTGGGCGGCGATGACAGTTGGGGCGCCTTCCCGCACAACGAGTACCGTTTCTTCGACGGTGATTATAAATTTTCATACACACTGAGCATACGATGACACGCATATTGTTGCTTTGAAGTGCATATTTAAAACAATAATTTATAAACGTATGAACATATTGAGATTTCTCGGAATGACTGCGGTATGGCTGTGCGTGGCAGCGGTACAGACAGTCGCGAGGCCCCATCTGCTCTATACGGAACAGAGCATAGCGCGGGCCAGACACAACATCAAGACCGACACGCTGTACGCGAAGGCGTGGGCCGAACTGAAAAGGGATGCCGACACCGCCGCAAGGCGCCGTGACTTGAAGAAGCTCGACGTGATGGCGTTGGCATGGTATATGACAGACAGCGTGAAATATGCCGATGCCATACGCGGGGCGTTGCTCAATACTGCCGGTGTCGAGACATGGGGCAGTCCGGAAATGCTCGCGCGCAAACCCGTGTGGCGCGCTGACCTCGGGGTGGCGCACAAGGCGTATCTGGCGGCAATAGGTTACGATGCCGTACGTGACAGGCTGTCGGCTGCCGACAGGAAGACCATCTCGCGGTCACTTTACCGTCTGGCTCTCGAACCGTTGCTCGGCGACTGGCTTCTTGACGGCACACGAATACATTCGCTCAACTCGATGGGACACAACTGGTGGACATCGTGTGCCTGTATGGGCGGACTTCTGGCCCTGAGCCTTCGCGACGATTTTCAGGAGTCGGGCCGGTGGATAGAGCTTATGAACGAGGCCGTGCCACAGTGGTTCGGCTTTGCCGGCGACGTGTTGCAGCACAAGCCAAAGACGTTCGATGAGGCCGGAGGCATGTACGAGAGTGTCAACTATGCCAACTTCGGAATAAGCGAGGCGTTGCTCTACTGTATTGCCGCACGCAACGTTAACAGGGGTGACCTTGTGCCGCAGATACCGGAACTGAAGAATGTCGCGACGTTCTTCGTCAGTGTCTGCTATCCGAACAGCGGCCAAATGAGAAGCATCAACTTTGGCGACTCGCACCAGAACATAGTTGCAAGCAACTCCATCGTCGCACTGTATGAACTGGGTATAAAGGATAACGACATGCTGTGGTATCTCTCGCGGCTCACGCAGAACCAGGACCGCGACGGGGCATGGCTCAACCGTCCGATAGGATTTCTGTATACCCCCGACCTGTCGAAGGCTCCGGCCGTGCCCTCCTGCGGCATGTCACGCCTTTTTGCCGACCACGGGTGGGCCACGATGCGCACATCGTGGGAGCCTGACGCCACGATGCTGGCCGTGAAGAGCGGATATACATGGAACCACTCGCATGCCGACGCCAACTCGTTCGTGCTTTTCCACAAGGGTGTGGATGTGCTGAAGGAGGCCGGCCACTGCTGGTATCCCAACGAGAACTACCGCAAATACTTTTTCCAGAGCCGGGCGCACAATGTGGTTTTGTTCGACGGCGAGGGGCAACCCACCGCACAACAGTATCAGGGTGCGCCGCTGCGCGGGTATCTGCACTATCTTATGGACCACGGCTCGATGCGCTATATACTTGCCGACGGCACAGGCCCTTACTCTGATAACTTCAGCCGCAACTTCCGTCATTTCCTTTGGATGGACAACGTGATATACGTCATAGACGATTTGAAGACACACAGGCAGGGCGAGTTTGAATGGTTGTGGCACTATAACGGTGAGGCAAAGAAGAACGGAGCCGATTTCACTTTCACATCGGGCGAATCGTCGGTGGTGGTGCGTCCGCTCTATCCGCGGCTTCTGGCATTGAGCGACTTCGTGCACGACTATCCGGAAGATTTGTATTGGGAGGCGGTGGAGGCTCCGACGGAAGACCTGAAAGCCACGGAGACATACTATTCGTTCCATCTTCCCGGCAAGACCGACCGTGTGAAGGCCGTGAGCGCCATCATTCTCAAAGACACTCCCGGGCAGAAGGAGCTGCCGCAGATGGAGCGCCGTGAGGGCAAGGACTGGATAGGACTGCGGGTGCGCTGGCAGGGCCGCGTGACGGACATATACATCAACCAGCTGGCCGACGGGCGGTTGATGCACAGTAATTCGTGGATAGAGGCCGACGGATGGACGACAGACGCCTATATGTTTGCCGTGACATACGACGAGGGTGCCGCACCCGAGACAGCCGACCGGCGTTTCATCTGTTACGGAAGCGTGCTGCGCAGGGGGGCTAAGTGTCACTTCGCGTCGCAGGCAAAACTGTACGTGATGCAGCATTGGGACAAGCAGGCCCTTCACCTCACTATAGAAGGACAGCCTAAGGGCGTGGCTTATTTCGGCGGAATGACAAAGCCTTCGAAGGTGGTGCTCGGCAGGAGTCACACGGCCTCGTTTGACAACGGAACGCTCAGAATAAAGTATTAAGCTGGCGGCGGCGCGGCGGCTTTTTGTATGTATGAATCACACCGTAATTTATTGGTATGCCTGCGGGCGTACCAATAAATTACGGTGTGATTCATATACTTTTTACAACAAACTTATAGATTTTTTGAAAAAACGCTGTTTCCGATGTCACAAAAATCCGTCATGTCCGTTTCCTTATTAGAAACAGATATGAAATTAGATACGTTCAACCGGGAAATAGTGCCGATACGCATGCGGCTGATGGTCAGGGCGCGGCAGCTTACGGGCGACGGCGACAGTGCCGAGGACCTCGTGCAGGAGGTGATGCTCAGGCTCTGGAGCATGCGCGACGAGCTCGACCGCCACACCAACCACGAGGCTTTGGCCATGGCCATACTGCGTAACAAGGCCAACGACCGGTGGCGCAGACAGAAGCTCGAACGCGAAAGCATGCCGCCGGCTGCGGCCTGCGCCACGTCGTCGGGGGAGGAACGGGCCGAGGCCGCCGACGATGTGCGGCTGGTGGAACATATCGTCGACGGGCTGCCTCCGCTGCAGTCGCGCATCTTCAGGATGAAAGAGCTGGAGGGATATGAGGCCGACGAGATAATGGCAATAACGGGATGCACACCCGAAAGCCTGCGGCAGAACCTGTCGAGGGCGCGGCGGCGGATACGTGAGGAGTTTTTGAAAGTTACAACACTGCGTGGATAATTACAACATTGCGAACGGTTATGACAAGTGAAGAAACAAGAATACTGATAGAGAAATATCTCGACGGCACGACAACCAACGCCGAAGAGAGCCGGCTGAGGCAATATTTCGGAGAGCGGTCGGCAGCCGATGTTCCCGAAGAATGGCGCGTGTACAAGGCGCTGTTCGCATGGGAGACGGAGCACGCGGCGGCCGGTGACGCTGCTAAGGAAAGGGCAGCGGAGGATGACAGACCGGCGGGCAAGACTGTGCGGCGTGCGGTGATGCGGCGTATAAATGTGCTGCTGGGTTCGGCAGCCGCCTCGGTGGCCGTACTCATAGCCGTGGCCGTGGGTCATGTTCCGCAGGCCGACCGGCAGTGTTACGCCGTGATAGACGGGCGGGTGTATACCGACTGCGATTTTGTGGAGCGCGAGGCCGAAGCGGCACTGACGCTGGTGGCCGGCTCCGAAGACGACGCTTTCGACGCCCTGCAGATGATGAGGCCGCGCGGCGGTGATGCGACAAACGATGAACAATAAATAAAACGAACGACAATGAAGAACGAACATTCATATACCGGCAGGCGCATGGCCTTGATTGTCATCATGCTCGTGATGACGGCCTTCATGGCTTCGGCGCAGAATCTGTATGTAAGTCAGCTGTTCTCGCGCTTCGGCCATGCCCGCGGCTGCAAGATGGTGGAGATGCACGACACGGAGCTGAAGGGCTACACTCTCGGCGTTTACAAGAGTCTTACCTACGGCAAGCGCCAGCAGCATGAGGTGAACAACATGCTCATGTCCGACCGCCGGCAGGCAAAGAAGATACGCGAGGTGGTGGAAGACGGGCGCATAGTGAGCGGCTACTACATGATGCCGCCGCTCGCCAACGGGCGCAACCGCTACATCCTGTTCAGCAACAACGATGACGGCCGCGGCGCAGTGATATACATAGAGGGACGGCTCTCGCCCGACGACATAATGAAGATATGTTACGGAAAGTGAGCGAAGGCGACGGTAACGAAACAAAGCCAATACATTTAATGACAATGATGGAAACAAAAACATACAATACAATCATGAGAAGGATATTATTTACATTATGTGCAATGGCAATGGCTGTTACAGCCGGAGCCGCGGAAGCGGGAGACACGACGGTGGTGTACCGTGGTAAGACATTCGTGCTGGACTCTGACAGCAGTGAGACGACGGTGGCGGTGTACGACAGCAGAGGCACGGAACTGAAAAAGACGCGCGAAGCATCATACGTGGACGGCCGCGAGGTGGAGCAGGTGTTTGTGACATCGCCTTTCCTGCCGCAGAAAAGAAACCGCCGTGTGTTCCGCGACCACACCCCCGACATATATTGGGGTATGCTTCCGTTGGCAGGCAGTGTGGGCGGATTCAGCAGCGGCGACGGGCTGCATGCCAACGCCAACGGTTCGGGAGAGTGGGGTATAACATCGTTCGGACTGGGCATACCCTTCAATCAGTCCCGCACATTTGGTGTGACAACGGCTGTATCGTTGGGGTGGGCACATCACAGTTTCAATAAGAATTATGCCATGTTCAATGTTGACGGACAGGTACAGGTGCTGCCGCTTGACGAGGACGAAAAGGCCAAGAAGAGCTATATGAGCTACATGTATCTGCGTGTGCCGCTGATGTTCGAGTGGCAGAAGTATTCGCACAGGAATGAGGTGTTTGCCGGTTTGGGACTGTCGTTGGAGTATCGCTTCAGGGAACGCTCCCGCTTCAAGGGCGGCAAGAGCGGCACTGTCACGCCCACATCCGACCTGAACATGAATCCCGTTGGTCTCAACCTTGAGGCGCGGGTGGGTTTCGCTGGCATCGTAATCGGACTGCGCACGGCGCTTACACCGCTTCTCAACACATCGTCGGCGCCCAAGTGTTATCCTGTGGCCATGACGCTGGGAATCAAGCTGTGGTAAAATAGTAGGCTTAAGATTTTGTGCTCTCCCTAAATTAATGTAACTTTGCCGACGGAATATAAATACACATAATTATATATAAAGGCATGATACTTTTTTTTAGGACTCCGCAAAAGAGCGTGATTGCTACAGAAACTGACCATCAGTTAAGTCAGGACGAAATCAAAGAACTTTGTTGGCTTTACGGCGATGCCGAGCTCGTAGAGGGCGAAAGCATGGAAGGCTGCTTCGTGGGCCCGCGCCGTGAGATGATAACTCCCTGGAGCACGAATGCCGTCGAGATTACACAGAACATGAATCTCCACGGCATTTCGCGTATAGAGGAGTTCTTCCCCGTAGACACGGAAGACGCCGACCACGACCCGATGCTGCAGCGCATGTACAGTGGTCTGGACCAGAAGGTGTTCAGCGTGGCTCTCGAGCCGCAGCCCATCAAGCATGTTGACAACCTCGAGGAGTACAACGAGAAGGAGGGACTGGCACTGTCGCCCGAGGAAATGGAGTATCTGCACAAGATAGAGAAGGAACTTGGCCGCCCGCTTACCGACTCCGAGATATTCGGTTTCGCACAAATCAACTCCGAGCACTGCCGCCACAAGATTTTCGGCGGTACGTTCATCATCGACGGCAAGGAGATGGAGTCGAGCCTCTTCGCAATGATCAAGAAGACAACGAAGGAGAATCCCAACAAGATTCTCTCCGCATACAAGGACAATGTGGCCTTTGCACAGGGTCCGGTGGTGGAGCAGTTTGCCCCCGCCGACCAAACCACGAGCGACTGGTTCCGCATAAAGGACATAGAGAGCGTAATCTCGCTGAAGGCCGAAACGCACAACTTCCCCACGACGGTGGAGCCGTTCAACGGTGCCGCAACGGGTACGGGCGGCGAAATACGCGACCGTATGGGCGGCGGCGTAGGCTCGTGGCCCATCGCCGGAACGGCCGTTTACATGACGGCGTATCCGCGGATGGAAGCGGATAAGAGTTCAGAGTGCGGAGTTCAGAGGTGTGATTGCTCTCAGGACTCGGCGCATGGTGAAGCTGCAGAAGGTAATCATACCTCTTCGTTCATCACTCATCACTCTAAACTTGAAGAGCGTCCGTGGCTCTATCAGACTCCGGAGCAGATTCTCATCAAGGCATCCAACGGAGCAAGCGACTTCGGAAACAAGTTCGGACAGCCGCTCATCTGCGGTTCGGTGCTCACATTTGAGCATCAGGAAGGTGAAGCCGAGAAGTATGCCTACGACAAGGTCATCATGCTGGCCGGTGGTGTGGGCTACGGCACGAAGCGCGACTGCCTGAAGAAGGAGCCTCAGACGGGCAACAAGGTGGTCGTTGTGGGTGGCGACAACTACCGCATCGGACTTGGCGGCGGCTCGGTTTCGTCGGTAGACACAGGCCGTTACAGCAACGGCATCGAGCTGAACGCCGTGCAGCGTGCCAATCCGGAGATGCAGAAGCGTGCATACAACCTTGTGCGTGCGCTCTGCGAGGCCGATGTCAACCCTGTGGTGAGCATACACGACCACGGTTCGGCAGGCCACCTCAACTGTCTCTCGGAGCTGGTTGAGGAGTGCGGCGGACGCATCGACATGACGCAGCTGCCCATCGGCGACAAGACACTGAGCGCAAAAGAGATAATAGCCAACGAGAGTCAGGAGCGCATGGGACTGCTCATCGACGAGAAGCACATCGAGCAGGTGCGCCGCATCGCCGAGCGTGAGCGTGCCCCGATGTATGTCGTGGGCGAGACAACCGGCGACGCCCACTTCTCGTTTGAGCAGGGCGACGGCGTGCGTCCGTTCGACCTCGACGTGGCCCAGATGTTCGGCCACTCGCCGAAGACCGTCATGCGCGACACGACGGTGGAGCGGCATTATGCAAACGTTACTTATGAAGGTCAGAGTTCAGAGTGCGGAGAGCAGAGATGTGATTACTCTCAAGGCTCGGCACAGGGTGAAGCAGCAGAAGGTAATCATACCTCTGCACTCATCACTCTGAACTCTGAACTCAATAATTATCTCGTCAACGTGCTGCAGCTCGAAGCCGTGGCCTGCAAGGACTGGCTGACAAACAAGGTCGACCGCTCCGTTACGGGCAAGATAGCGCGCCAGCAGTGTCAGGGACGCATACAGTTGCCGCTGAGCGACTGCGGCGTTGTGGCTCTCGACTACCGCGGCCGTAAGGGTATCGCCACTTCGCTCGGACACGCTCCGCAGGCCGGACTGGCATCGCCCGAGGCCGGCAGCGTGCTGTCGGTGGCCGAGTCGCTGACCAACATCGTGTGGGCACCGCTGGCAGAAGGCATGAACAGCCTGAGCCTTTCGGCCAACTGGATGTGGCCCTGCCGCTCGCAGGAGGGTGAGGACGCGCGTCTGTACACTGCCGTGAAGGCTCTGTCTGACTTCTGTTGCGCCATACATGTCAACGTGCCCACGGGCAAGGATTCGCTGTCGATGACGCAGCAGTATCCGGGCGGCGAGAAGATTATCGCCCCGGGAACGGTCATCGTCAGTGCCGGAGGCGAGGTGAGCGACGTGCGCAAGGTTGTGTCGCCCGTGCTCGTCAACGACAAGAACGCATCTATCTACCACATCGACTTCTCCTTCGACGAGCAGCGTCTGGGCGGCAGCGCCTTTGCACAGAGCCTCGGAAAGGTGGGCGATGACGTGCCCACGGTGAAAAAACCTGAATATTTCTGCGACGCTTTCAATGCCGTTCAGGAGCTTGTCAAGCGCGGATGGATAATGGCCGGACACGATATCAGCGCCGGCGGACTTATCACGACGCTGCTCGAAATGTGCTTTGCCAACACCGAGGGCGGCATGAGCATCAACCTGCACGACCTGTGCCGCGACAGCGACGTGGTGAAGACGCTCTTCGCCGAGAATCCCGGCGTGGTGATAGAGGTGAGCGACGAGCACCGGATAGAGTTCCGTAAGTTTATGGAGGAGTGTGGCGTGGGCTTCGCCAAGATAGGATATTCCGTGCCCGGCGAGCGCACCATCGTGGTGAAGGCCGGCGACTTCGAGCATACATTCGACATTGACGCACTGCGTGACGTATGGTACGAGAAGTCGTACCTGCTCGACCGCAAGCAGAGTTTCAACGGCTGTGCCGCCGAAAGATACAAGAACTATAAGAACCAGCCGCTGGAGATGAAGTTCAACCGCGACTTCACGGGCCGTCTCTCACAGTACGGCATTTCGGCCGACCGCCGCGAGATGACGGGCGTAAGGGCTGCCATCATACGTGAGAAGGGTACCAACGGCGAGCGCGAGATGGCCTATTCGCTCTATTTGGCGGGCTTCGACGTGAAGGATGTGATGATGACCGACCTCATCACCGGGCGCGAGACGCTTGAGGATGTCAACATGATCGTGTTCTGCGGCGGATTCTCCAACAGCGACGTGCTCGGCTCGGCAAAGGGATGGGCTGGCGCGTTCCTCTTCAATCCGAAGGCAAAGGAGGCTCTCGACAAGTTCTATGCACGCAAGGACACGCTGTCGCTTGGCATCTGCAACGGCTGTCAGCTGATGGTCGAGCTGGGTCTCGTGGGCAGCAAGGACGGCGGCAGGGCACGCATGCTGCACAACACGTCGCACAAGTTTGAGAGCTGTTTCGTCAGCCTCGACATACCGCAGAACGACAGCGTTATGTTCGGTTCGCTCAGCGGCAGCAAGCTCGGTATATGGGTGGCTCACGGAGAGGGCAAGTTCTCACTGCCCGAGGCTGAGGCCAACTACAACGTAATAGCCAAGTACAACTACGCCGGCTATCCCGCCAACCCGAACGGCAGCGACTACAACGTGGCCGGCATCTGCTCGGCCGACGGCCGCCATCTGGCAATGATGCCCCACCTGGAGCGCGCCATCTTCCCGTGGCAGAACGCATGGTATCCCGCCGACCGTCGCAATGACGACGTGACACCGTGGATAGAGGCGTTTGTAAATGCACGGAAGTGGATTGAGAACAACACTAAGTTAAGGAGTTAAAGGAGTTAAAGAAGTAAAAGGAGTTAAAGGAG
>NZ_URNN01000086.1 GCF_900549175.1 uncultured Prevotella sp.
CGAACGCAACAACAACGCGTCGTGGCTGCTGGGCGCCCACTCGTCGCTCGGCGTATTCCTGCGTTCGTCGGGCAAAATAGAAGAGGCACTGAAACACTACGACGAGGCACTGAAAACGGCCACCACCGACAACTTCCGCAAGCACGCCGACGAGGACGCACTGGAAGAGACGGCGGCACTCTACGTAAACTTAGGCACGCTCCACCTCGACATGGCGCACAAGGAGGAGGCCTCGCACTATGCCGTGACCGCGGCGGAATGGGCCGAGAAATGCACCGACAACGAATACAAGGGACAGATATACAACGCCGCAGGCTCCGTGCTCACCGCGGCAGGACAGCCGGAAAAGGCCCTGACATACCAAAAGACAGGCTACAAATATGCCGCCGAGGCGGGCAATGATGAGGCCGCCCTGCGCGCCGCCGCCTACATCATGCTGTCGTGCGACCGCCTCAACCGCACAGCCGAAGCCGCCGAATGGCGCACCAAATGCCGCAGTCTGATGCCGCGCGTAGCCAGCATCATGGCGCGGCTGACATACTATCAGGCCGAATGTTCCATCAACCTGCGGCGCGACAACCCGCGCGCGGCCATACCGTGGTTCGACAGCATACTCCATCTTGACGGAATACAGCAGCTGCCGTTTGTGGTGTTCGACTGCTACAACAACATGCACACGGCATACGCCAAACTCGGCGACCACCGTCTGGCATACGAGACACTGCTGAAGAGCAACGCCCTGCGCGACAGCCTGTACGAGCAGCAGAAGGCCGAGAGCCTGCGCGAGCTGACAGTGAAGTACGACACCAAAGAGAAAGAACTGGCTCTGGCACTCAGCGAGACGGCACAGGCAAACACCCGCTTCTGGCTTGCCGTGGCACTGGCCGTGCTGGCCACGACAACGGCCCTGTTCACCATATACGCCATGCGGCAGCGTCGGCGCCGCCACAAGCGCGAGACCGAATTCGCCACCCTGCGCCGCGACACCGAACGGCAGCTGACCACGCGCTACGTTGAAGGACTGGAAAACGAGCGGGCACGCATGGCACGCGAGTTGCACGACGGCGTGTGCAACGACCTGACGGCAATACAGATGCGCCTCAACGACGAGCACCCGTCATCACCGTCGCTCGCCATGATTGACACGTGCCGCGAGCAGGTGCGCCGCATCTCGCACGAGCTGATGCCGCCGGAGTTCAACTACGCCACCATCGATGAAGTGCTGCGCTACTATGTCTACAAGCTCGACACGGCCATGACCGGCTGCCAGTGCACATACACCTCGTCGCCCGCCGATGCCGACTGGACTGTCGTACCCGATGACGTGGCACTGGAAATATACCGCATAGTGCAGGAAGCCGTGGGCAACGCGGCGAAACACTCATCCGCCCGAAATATAACAGTGTGCATGACCCGCACCGGAAACGAGATAGAACTCACCGTCGGCGACGACGGCAAACCGCGCCACGCACAGACAGCGGGCATCGGACGCCGCACCATGAAGCAGCGTGCGGCGGCGGCAGGCGGCAAACTGACCGTGGACAGCGGCACAGAAGGCACCGTCGTGCGACTTTTGTTGGAACTAAAATAACACCTTATTATATATATGAGCGAGAACATTGACTTGTCCGAATTGAGAATTGCAGTGGTAGACGACCACAACTTAGTGCTGGAAGGCTTCCGCAGCCTGCTCACCCGCAACGGTTTGCGTAATGTGGAACTGTTCCGAAGTGCCGCTGCCGTCACGGACATCCTCCACACTCGTACATACGACATCTACATCATAGACGTGGAACTGCCCGACATGGACGGATTCCTGCTTATAGACGCCATACGTGAGGCATGGCCCGCTTCACGCATCATAGTGAGCACCATCCACGACGAGCTGTGGACGGTGCGCAAACTCGTGGCACGCGACGTCAATGCCATAATATACAAGTCGCTCGACATGACCCACGTAATTGAGGCCATACACAAAGTGATGGACGGCGAGCGCTATTACTGCGACGAAGTGATGGCGGCGCTCGGCATGATGCGCAACGGCATGGACCATCCGTCGCAGCGCGAGATGGACGTACTGCAGGCCATCGCCGGCGGACTCACATCGAAGGAGATTGCCGAACGCCTGTTCATATCAGAGAACACGGTGGAGGCACACCGCAAAAGCCTCTTCCAAAAACTTGAGGCACGCAACATCGCCGACCTGATAATGAAAGCCGTAAAGAGGAGATATATATAATTATTAATTAGTAATTAAAAATTGGGAAGGGCGTAAATTGAGATTTGGAAATTGAGAATTGAGAATTATGATTAGCCTTTAGTATGGACTGAAGATGCTTCGTCCACACATTCTATACTAAAGCAAAGGTAATCATAATTATCAATTCCCAATTATCAATTTCCAATTCTCAATTCTAAATTACCAGTTCTCAATTATCAATTCTCATTCATGCAACGGCACCGCAAAAAAAATCACGGAAAACCGTAATTGACAGGCATTTATATATTTCATATATTTGCAGAATAATATCTTTAACACTGTTAATTATGGCAAACAGACTATTTCTACTACTGCTTGCCGCAGGGCTCGGAGCAGCCGGCGGACAGGCTCAAAGGCAGACAGAGGTGACGCACTACGCCTATCAGCGCAACCATTATGCCGATGTTGACGGTGACGGAGCTATGGAACATCTCGAAAAGCTCAACCGCACCGTCTACGATTACCCCGAAGGAAGCCTGCCCGGCGCCGAAGGAGCATACTACAACCCCGCACAGGAAAGTGAGACGCTGCGGATTGTGGACGGAGCATACTACCAACTGTTCCGCATGATAGAGGTGGCCGTGTTCAAGGATGGACAAATGACACCCTACGAACCGGGAATGGAAGAGCTTGAGGACTTCGTTACCACGAAGATTGTCTATGAAGGCGCATTTACCACCATGAGCATCGAATATCCCGAAGGCCGCGAGCCGGACATCAAGGACGGCCTTAACTACTGGTTCCGCATAACCTCGCAGGAGGACGTGGACAAGTGGCTCAACAACACAGGATACTCAAGTATGGGAAGGAGTGGCAGTGAGTGGGGAAACTCCGTCAGCTACCTGTTCAACAACGGAACGGTGTGGAAGTACGCCGGAACGGCACCGTCGCACTACGACACGCGCACGGCGTGGGTCGACTTTTACGGCAATCCGAAGGTGTATATCGACGGTACGGAAGACAAAAGTGTGATATACTCCGACATCAACACCGACTATAATGCCGATGGCATTACAGACGTGTTCTTCGTAGGAGAGAACAACAAGATATACATCGCCCTGAGCACTCCCGACGGTTATGTACTGAAAGACACCGGAATAGCCGGCAGCAGCGAGACCAGCCTCAACTACATTGCCGACCTTAACCGCGACGGGCGACCCGACATATTCGGTTGGGAGAGCATCTCCAGCGGCGGCACCGTCACCCGCCACACTCCGGTGACGTTCATACAGATGGGCGACGGCACGTTCATGCGCAAACCGCTTAACGTGGTCACCGACGCTGCGGAAATAAACGACGCCACATTCAGCACCGGCGGCAACGGTTCGTTCAAGACAAGCTACATCAACATGAGCGGCATGAGCGGAGGCAAGGGCAGCGATGTGGCTGGCAAAGGCTCGACACTGACCATAGCCGACATCAATCTCGACGGCTATCCCGACCTCATCGACGAGAACGGACACTCATTCATGTCGCTGCCCGACGGACGGTACTACTCGGCAGCGTTCGCAGGCACGGTGACACACTCCGACCTCAACGGCGACGGCATCCCCGACCTCGTCATCTTCGACAGTCCCAACAAGCAGGTGCTGCTGTACATGAGCAACGGCACCGGCTTCGACATGACGCAGCTTATCGAGAACGGGAACATCTCGGCCATGCACTGCCGCGACCTCGACGGCGACGGACAGACCGACATCCTGCTCTGCATAGACACGCCGCGCAACGAAAACTACGCCTATCTGGCCTTCTTCCGAAACAACGGCGACGGCACGTTCAAACGCACCGTGCGCACGCTTGAGGGCAGTCTGGAATTTTCAAAACCGTTCGATCTGAACAACAACGGACGGCCAACCCTGATAGCTACGGAGAAGTCATCGCTTTACGAATATCACCGTATCGACTGGGACGAGCGTTTCGCCATTACCGAGACCGCCCTGTTCCCCCGTCAGTATGACCACCCCATCAACCAAATGAACGACTTCTTTACGGAGTTCGCCGACTACGACGGTGACGGTCAGGTGGAGATAATAGCCTATCTTGCCGACGAAAACGGCTCTTACCGGACATACCTTTACTGTCCGGCCATGGCCAACGCGAACACCGCACCGCAACGCATGGACGCCCCGCGCGTGATAGCCGACCGCAGCAACGGGCAGGTGAAGATAGAGTGGACGGCGGGCAGCGACAACGAGACAGCCGCATGCGACCTTATATATAATGTAAGGATAAGCACCGCCGAAAGCGCCAACGTGATGCTGCGCGAGTGCAATGGCACGCAGCTGATAGCCAACGCGGGCACGTGGCCGCTGGGCACGATGAACGTGAGCGTGCGAGCCACCGACACCAACGGCCTCTGCGGCGAGTGGAGCGCGCCGGCAGCGTTTGTCAACGAGACGGCCAACGCCCTCTTCACCATGGACAAGGGGCAGATGGCCACCGCCGACACGCTCACCGTAAGAACCGTCGACGGCAGTCCGGCCACGTTCCGCGCCACGCCCGACGGCATCGTAAAGAAACTGTCCGACGGCCAGACGCTGATAACCTTCGCCACTGCCGGCAGCAAGACCATCACGGCCACGGCCCCCGGCGGAGGCTCGTCGACGGAGCGCATCAGCGTAAGTCCGATCAAGCTGGAAGATGTTGGCCACGCATGCGGGGTAAGCATAAACAGCGGTTTCGACCTCAACCAGAGCGGCACCCTCGAAGGAATCGATGTCAAGCTATACACCTTCGACAACGGACAATATACTTACTATCCGGCGTTCAGCCTCTCCGACGTAAGCATAGTGCCCATTGCCTTTGCCGATTTCGACATGGACGGACAGCCCGACATATTGGGCCGCCACACGAAAAACGGCAAGGAGTATCCGTGGCTCGTCAACGACGGCGACCTGGAGTTCACGACAGCAACGGCCAACTACACCGATGTTAACGGCTCACCGTTTGAGGCAAACCGCATCGACCACGTTGCCGACTTCAACAACGACGGCCTGACCGACTTCATATACGACGCAAAACTGTATACCGGCACCACCGGCGGAGGCGTGCAGTATGTGGCATACCCGGAGATAGCGGGATGGCAACCCAACGAGATAATCGGCGTGACCGACTTCAACCTCGACGGGCGCACGGACATCATCATGCGCTACTACAACCAAAACAATCCCAAAAATGAGCGCTTCTCCACATACATATTGCGCAACGACGGCGGCATGAACTTCACCCCCATCTGCGTGTTCGACAGCAAGGAGATATGGGTTCACGCCATCAAGGATGTCGACAACGACGGCTGTCCCGACATAATAGTGGCAGCCGAGAACCTCGGTTATGGACGGTACACCTACCGGGCATACTCCGGCGGCAGGGACATGACGGAATGGAAGGCCGTGGAACTGCCGGGCTATCCCATGACAACCGACATCGACAACGACGGCATGGCGGACTTCAAGACAGGCGATAATTACTTTCAGGATGGCGACAGCCTGCTGCTGAGCGGCATGAACGGCATAAAGACAGCCGCCGTAGAAGGCGAGTGGCTGTACGGTTTCTCACCCGATACAGACGCGCCCGACCTCAACGCCGACGGCCGCCCCGACCCGGGAATCATAATGCTCTCACGCTTCACCAACACCGCACCCACAGCCCCCACCGAGGTGTTTGCCAACACCACCGGCCGCTATGTTACGGTAAACTGGAGCGGAGCCACCGACGCCGAGACCACCGTCGACCGCCTGAGATACAACCTGAGCATAAAGAAGAAGGGCGCGCGCGGTGCCGGCAGCTACATCATCTCGCCGCTCAACGCCACCGACAGCAAGGCCGCCATGGCTCCCGCAATGTACGGCCACTACCGCTACGGCACGCAGACGGACATTCCCGTAGACAGATTTGAGGCCGGCACTACATACGAGATATGCGTGCAGACGATAGACCCGTGGTACGCACACTCGCCGTTCTCGAAGGTGTTCGAGTTCACCCCGCAGGCCACGGCCATGATAAGCATGGCGCAACGCGGCGGCGTGGGCATGCCGATGCCGATATGGATATACGACAACAGCGGTGCGGAGCCGGTGATAGACGCCGACGGAGGTACGGTGAGCGGAAGCATGATAACATGGAGCACACCCGGACTGAAGACCGTAAGCGTGACGGCGGGCACGGCAAAGGCCGAACACCGCATACTCATAGCCGACCGCCCCATGCTGCGCCTCAACCTGCCGGAGCAGATACTCACCGGCAACCCGGTAACCATCAACCTGCCCGAAGCACTTGTACAGAACGAAGGTGTCAGCGTGCAACTGACAAGCGACGACGGTATGGAAGTGCAACACGATGCCGGCACCAACACCGCAGTGGTGACGGCAACCAAAGACGGTGCCCACACCCTGCACATATTCTACACCGACGACATCTTCACATCAACCATCGACGAGTATGCCGAGACCCGTTCGACCGGCGCGGGCTTCCGTCCGGAACTGACAATGGTGGGCGTAGACGGCGCCACGGGCAGGAACCGCCTGAGCTGGAACCCGTCGATGACACTGCCGCAGGCGTCGCTGTTCACCGGCAAGGTGGCCGTATACCGTGAGACAACCATTGCCGGCGACTTCGAGAAGATAGGCGAATGTAACATCGCCGACGGAGGATTTACAGACAGCGACAGCCGTCCCGACATAGAGAGCAACCGCTACATGATTAGCCTGCCCACCGCCTACGGCACCGAGAGCGCGCCGAGCGCCGTACACGGAAGCATACACCTGATGGTAAACCGCGGCATGGGCAACGACATCAACCTCCACTGGACACCTTACGAGGGTGCCGCCGTAAGGCAGTACACCATCATGAGCGGCACCTCGGCTGAGGCATTGCAGCCCCTGACCACGCTGTCGGGCAACGCGCGCAGCTTCACCCACAGGCGCGACGCCGACCGCACGACGTTCTATTCGATTGCCTACACGCTGCAGTCTGATGCCCGTCCGGCACCGGCCACGCACAACGCAGGCAGGGCCATGGCTCCCGCCGCAGGCGGAGAAGGCGCGTCGAACGTGATAAGCAGCGACGATGCTTACAGCGTGACAATGGCGGAGAGCATCATCATAGGCACCCGCGAGAACACCACCGTCATCGGACAGGCCACACCGCAGCTCCACCTTACAGCCACGGTAATGCCGGCACTCGCAACAATCGGCAATGTGGAATGGAGCATAGAGCGGGGTGACAATCTGGCCGCCATAACTCCCGACGGCACACTGAGCGTGCATGACAACGCCACCGGAGGCATAGTAACCGTGCGCGCCCGCGCAACCGACGGTTCTGACGTGACGGCAACGATGGACTTCACCGCCGAGGCTTACGCCAACGGCATAGGCTGTACAGACACAGAACAGGCTGCCGTGACCATACGTCCCGGCTATCGCGAGGTGCTGATCGACCCGAACGGCAAGCCTGCCGACATCACAATATCGGGCATCGGAGGCGGAATCGTTCACCGCTCGACAGCCCAATCGGCCGTAAGAATAGCGCTGCAGCCGGGCTTCTACATCGTAAAGGCCGGGCAGACGGTGAAGAAGATTGGAATAAAATAGCGGCCTTGCCCGCAATCCCCAAGAGGGTGTATCAAAATTCTGATGCGCCCTTTTTTCATCCCCCTGTCATAAGTACAGATAAACCTAAAACAAAGCCCTGACTTTCACAAGCCTGGGCTTTGTCATATCACAAAAGTTTTGTATCTTTATGGTATATAACAAATTGTCACCGCGCCACCGGCTATGTCCTCGACCCACACGGAGCATGCGGTTTCCGCGCCCTCAGCGAGGGACTGCAGGAAGGCGAATGCGGTGTTTTCTGCGAGACAGCCACCCCGCCAAGTTCAAAGACACGGTCGAAGGAATCATCGGGGAGGAGATTGCCATCCCCGAGCGTCTCGCCGAGTTCATGAAAGGCGAGAAGAAGAGCGTGGAGATGAGCAAGTATTTCGCCGACTTCAAGCGCTATCTCATGGCGCTCTGAGACCGCCGGAAGACAGCAACAGGACAACAATAGACAAACGACAAAGCCGTTTCAAACACCCCGATGGGCATTGAAACGGCTTTATTTTCGTTTATGTCTCTGCTATAAAATCATGCCTTAGAAGCGAAACAATGTCTTTCTGAAACTAAACTATACTTCAAAAGCTGACCTTCCCTGACTTTCCGCCCTGCCGGAAGATATACACGCCCTTGTTCAAACGGACGTCACCGAGGCTCCGGAACGTTCCGATGCGGACGCCGCCAAGGGTGAATATCTCCACCGGAGCGTCATCGGCTGCGCTGTTTACGGTCGTGATACCGCTGGGAACAATCTTTTTTCCTGCTTCCAGCTTGATGCAATCCCACATCACTCCGCCGTTCTTGCTTATTCCCGACATCGTGAACGTGATGGTGTTGCGGCCTTTCTTCAACGCCGACGCCGGGAAAGAATGAGTCTGAAGCCAATGGCGGCCGCCCAAAACGGCACTGCGATAGATTGCCGCGTCGTTGGTTCCGAAGCTCCACGTCTTGCTGTTTCCGCCGTTGACGGCCACAGCCACCTTCGGCTTGTTGGTCGCTCCGGCTGCCGAGGCGGTCAGATAAGCCGTTCCGGAGTATGTCTCATCGAGGTCGAACGTCACTGTCCATGTTCCGTTCTTAGTCTGGGCATAGTACCAGTCCGTAGCCGGATTACTCTCACCTATTATATAATTAAGCGTTGCCGGCACCTCTTCCCACAGTCCGTAGGCACGTGCAGCGTCGCTCATGCAGAATCCGTCGCTCATGCGGTTGTTCTCACCGATTTGCCACAGCTTGTGCTCGTATGTGACCGGAGCCCACTTCACGGTGCCGAGGTCGGTCGTCTCACCGTCAACCACGACATCAGCCACCTGCAGTTCATCGGTTATCTCGCCCTTCATGGCATAGCCATAGAGCGTATAGCTGCCCTTCCGCACGTTCTTGATGGTGAAGTTTCCGTCCTTGTCCGTGTCACCCCAATAGATATATCCCTTACCTTGCAGATAGGGATCGGTTCCCGGTTCGGCCAGAATGAGGCGTATGCTGTCCTGCGGCTGACCCGTGGTGATGTCCAGCCGACCGGTCACGGTAGAGCGGTCGAGCGGATAGAGCTCATTCTCGAACCACTCGAACGGCCACTCCTGACGCTTGGCATGCGCCTGTGCCTTTGCGTCGGCAATCATCTCCTCCTGCGTTCCGCTGTTGACGTAGATGAAGAACGGGCCGTAGATCTTACGCTCTCCGTCCTGATAATACTGAGCCGAGGCACCGAGATGCTCCCCCTGAAGCATCTGTATGGTGATGGGCGACTTGCTCGTGGCGTGCACCGTCAGCTCCTGCTTGAGCGGTCCGCCGTTCATCCATTCATAGCTGCACGGTATGTTCCACACGCCGTTCTTAGCGTTCATCAGTCCGTGCAAGCTGTCACGCTCGCAATAGTTGGCCCAGTTATATTTCGTATATATCGACCCGTCGGCCAGCCTATACGTTGCGTCCTGTACCTCGTTCTCCTTCTTCTCGGCCGTCGCCATCTCGCTGTTTGACGGAATCTTGCCGTTCATCGAGTCGTCCACATACCCGTTAAGGAACGACGAGGCCAGCCTGACGCATACTCGCGTCTCCTTGAGTTTCACCTCCGGCGAGGCAGACGTGCCATTGGCAATCACATAAACATATATTCCGCTCTCGCCCTTGCGCATGATGAAGCCCTGCTGGAAACGCAAGTCGGCCGATGTGTTGCTGTACAACACCTCGCACATCTCGGGCGTCTGCTTGATAATCTCAGCTTTCGACGGCGACAGGGCTCGGTTCTTGTCGGCCGTATAGTCGAAATATATGCCACTGCTTCCCATCAAGTTGCTTCCGCCCTTATAGGTCATGGTCTTGATACGGCCGTCGGTTCCGATGACAGCCTTCACGATACCGTTGTCAAGAGTGGTAGACAATCCGGTCTTAGTCATTGTAACATCATTCTGCGAAGCAGCCGTCAAGGTCATCGCAGTGCACAGTGCAAACAAAGTTTTTCTCATTTTTTTTGTTGTTTTATAAGTTCTTAAGTAATATTTCTCTTGATTCGCGCAGATAGTTGCGCCTTATCTCCATCGCCCGCGCCCATTTGTCATTGTAATGCCTGTCGAACGGCAGGTCTATCTTCCATCGTCCGCGTGCCTCAAGCCGGTCAATCATCACCCCGAGACTCAGATTGTCGACGTTCTCAGCCGGCACAAACTGCGACGCCTCGCCCTTTTCATCGGATGTTATCTCTATGAGCAGGCGCGCATCGATCATGGCATACAGCAAGTCGTTCACTATCCTTATCGGTATGTCCGTCTCCCGGCGCAGTTCGAGGGCGGTGTACGGCCGTCCGCCCGTGTCGAAACGGCGGCACACGCGCGAGGCGAGCATGGCGCAGAGCATGAGACGGTAGCGGTGGCTGATGTCGCTCGTCTTCGTGTTGTAGTCGTAATAGTCGAGATTCTGGTTGGTATAGCACAGTTCTGCGCCAAACAGACATATCGTCCACGATATCTGCAGCCAGAGCATGAACAGCGGCAGGGCGGCAAACGAGCCGTAGATGGCGTTGTAGCTGCTCACCCACATCTGCGAATGTATGTAGAACAGCTGCAGCCACTGCATGGCCACGCCCGCCAGTATGCCCGGCACAATCACCGAACGCACCCTGACATGGGTGTTGGGCATGAAGATGTACAGCCCGATGAACATTGCCGACATGAGTATGTATGGCAGCAGGGCAATGAGAAACCGCATCATGGGACCCAGCAGAAGCAAGTCGGGCATGCTGTCGGCCACGGTGGCGATGAAGATGGACAAGCCCGATGTAAGCACGATAATTATGGGGAAGAGCAGCAGCATGGCCAGATAGTCGGTGAATGTGCGGAAGATGCTCCGCTGCTTCTTAACCTGCCAGATGCCGTTGAACGTGCTCTCGATGTTGCTCACCAGCATGAGAACCGTGTAGAGCATGAACACAAGACCTATGCCGAGGAACACGCCGCTCTTGGTGTGCACGAGATAACTGTTGACAAACTCGACGATGGTGTCGGCGGCCTGCGGCTGCGACTTGAACGCGTCGCGGAACCACACCTCTATATATTTGTTGTAGCCGAAGCCGCGGGCTATGGCAAACACCACGGCCATGATGGGCACGATGGCCAGCAGCGTGGAGTAAGTGAGGGCCGAGGCCTCGCTCATCACCCGCTTGGTGGTGAAGAAACGTATGGTGAGTATCAGCTTCTTCAGTATGCTGTAAAGCAGATAGCGCCACGGCGGCACATCGCCGGGCAACACCCGCCAGATGCCAACCTGCATGAAGTCGATTATGTCTTTTATCTTCTTTTTCATAAACATTACCATTTTAAGTGTGTTAAACAAATATACGGTACATGCCGTCGCAAGCATTCTCAAAACGCGAAACAGGCAAAGGTTATACAAAAAAGAAAGCAGTGGCCCTGTAAGCCGGGTTCTGTACCGCCGCCGTTGCCGGTGGCGGTGCCTGTCATTTATCTACTCCGTACGTCACCGCACGGCTCCAGCATTCTACCCTCCGCCGTAAGCATGCTTTCGGGCGGGCAGCCCTCAAACGACGGTTTACATGAACTTGCAGCCTCCGGATGGCACGGCCCGCCGATCGCCCGGCGGCCGGTGGTCTCTTACACCGCCTTCTCACCCTTACCGCGCATACGCCGACCATTTCCGGCGGCATAGTGCGCGGCGGTTGTTTTCTTCTGCCATATCCTGCCGTCACCGACAGCTTCCACTTTCAGAAGCGGAGCGCCCTGCGCTGCCCGGACTTTCCTCCCGCACCCCATAAGGTGCCGGCGACAGGCCGGACCACTGCTTTCAGCCTGCAAAAATACATTAATTTGGCCGTTTGGCAAAATAAAACAACATCATTTTGTGCCCCACTCGCAAAAATATGAGTATCTTTGCATCGTTAGTATAACCATAAAAACCTACAGACAGCATGGATAGAGGACAACATGTACGACCTTGCCCCGTGGGCATACAGACATTCTCGAAAATAAGGGAAAACGATTTCTTATATGTAGACAAGACGGAATACATTTACCGGATGGTGACATCGCCAAGTTCTTACTTCTTCCTGAGCCGCCCGCGGCGGTTCGGCAAGTCGCTCCTCATGTCAACAATGCGCTGTTATTTCGAAGGAAGACGCGACCTGTTCAAGGGGCTTGCCATTGAGAAACTGGAGACGGAATGGACCGAACATCCCGTGCTGCATTTCGACATGAGCCTCGGCAAGCACATGGACAAGGACGGACTGTTGCGTTATCTCGGCAACAGACTGATGGAATATGAGGTACTTTACGGTATAGACAACCCGGCCTCTGACCCCAACGTCCGCCTGACGGAACTGATAAAACGCGCCTGCGAACAGACCGGACAAAAGGTTGTGGTGCTCATCGACGAATACGATGCGCCGCTGCTCGACGTAATACACGAAGACAGGGACCTGCCGGTGCTGCGCAATATCATGCGCAACTTCTATTCGCCGCTGAAAGCCTGCGACCCTTACCTGCGCTTCGTGTTCCTCACCGGCATAACAAAATTCTCGCAGCTCAGCATATTCAGCGAGCTGAACAACATTTTGAACATCAGCATGCTGCCGGAGTATTCCGCCATCTGCGGCATCACCGAAGAGGAGATGCTCACCCAAATGAGCGGACATATAGACCGTTTGGCCGAGAGACTCGAAGTTACCCGCGACGAGGCGTTCCGGAAACTGAAGGAAAAGTACGACGGTTATCACTTCACATGGCCCTCGCCCGACATTTACAATCCGTACAGTCTGATGTACGCATTTGTCACTTTAAGGCTCGACAACTACTGGTTCGGCAGCGGCACACCCACCTATCTGATAGAGATGCTGCGCAAATACAAGATTGTGCCGTCGGCCATCGGAGGTACGCAGACACTCGCCGATGATTTCGACGCGCCCACGGAGCGCATGAAAAGCATCACACCACTGCTCTATCAGAGCGGTTACGTAACTATAAAGGACTACGACAAGTGGACGCAACTCTACACGCTCGACATCCCAAACAGCGAGATACGCGTGGGACTGATGCGCAGCTTGCTCCCCAACTATCTCGACGAGAACACACAGCAGGGCAACACCACCGTGGGACTGATGTTCGGACGCATCATCCGCGGCGACATGGACGGTGCCCTCTGCCTGCTCCGCGACTTCCTGCTCACAGTGCCCTACTGCGACAACACCGACTACGAAGGGCACTACCAGCAGCTCTTCTACATCATCTTCTCGCTCTTTGGCATGTATGTAGACGTGGAGGTGCGCACGCCGCGCGGACGTGTTGACATGGTGATGCGCATGCCCGACCGCCTCTACGTGATGGAGCTGAAGCTCGGCAGTGCCGGCGAGGCCATGCGGCAGATAGACCTTAAAGACTATCCGTCGCGGTTCTTGCTGAGCGGATTGCCCGTGGTGAAGCTCGCCGTAGGCTTCGACCGCGAGCGGCGGACGCTCGGAAGCTGGGAGATAAGTCAGGCGGACTGACGACTTTCCGCACGTAAAGCGCACATTCGGAATTAAGTTGACAAACACCGTTTCATAACTCGCGAATTTGAAAGTCATGACCTTTTGACCGGAAATTCGCGAGTTTTGCATGTGCAGGCACAACAGTCTGGCAATCAACCCATTGCCGTTTTACTTTCCCTAATGTGCCATTTCGCCTTTCCGTTCCTGCCCCAATATCATGCCGAAAAGCCCGTTCGGGAGGGCAATATGGGTTGTTTTACCATGCAATATAGGTCGTTTTGGTGTGCAATATAGGCCATTTTGGTTTGCAATAGTAGCCGTTTTACAAGGCCAAACGGCCTCTTTCGGAGTGCAAAAGGCGCCAAACGGCAGTACGATTGGGCATTTACCGCACACCGGCACCCCAAAAACGAGGCAGAAAACGGAAGCGGACGGATTGCCGTGCCCTGTTTTTACAGAATTTGAAATGTTAAATTTCGGGATATTTAGTTTACACAAATCTATTGCAGCCAACGTCACATGAAATGAATGACACACACCAACGGAATAAAGAATACGAATACACGGAAGGAAGAATATGCCCGAAAATGACGGCAAACACGCAGCCTGTGGCAGAGCATTGCGGTTCTCCGGCTATAGAACGAAACATGAACATGCACCACGAAAAACATGACATGCCAAATCGGAATAAAGGTGCAGTAGGTTTATTGGTGCGCCCCGCAGGGGCAGCGAGCACATAGCCCAGGGCAAAGCGCAGCGGC
>NZ_URNN01000087.1 GCF_900549175.1 uncultured Prevotella sp.
TATGCTCATAATGCTATTGGCTTAACTCCTTAACTCCATTTAACTCCTTAACTCCCTTTTACTCCACTGCCTGCAACAGATGCCATAGCCTTGTCATGGAGCCGTGATATAATCCCGTTCTTTTGTACGCTTTGTAACTGCTGTTTTATTGGGCTTGGCGTGAACGGTTGCCAAGATATCTGTCCACGCTTTCGGCCGCCTTCCTTCCGCCCGCCATGGCACGTACAACGAGTGAGGCACCTGTGGCGGCATCGCCGGCAGTGAATACATTGTCGGCAAACGGTGGCAGTTCGGGTTTGATGAATCCCATGGCAAGCAGTGCCATCTCGCATTTTATTATTTCCGGTTCTCCCGCCGGTTCCATTATAGGCCGGCCGCCGTCGGGGTTGGGCTTCCATGTCACTTCCTGAACTCTCACGCCTGTCAGCCGTCCGGCCTTGCCTATGAATTCGAGGGTATTGAGATTCCATCGCCGGGTGCATCCCTCTTCATGACTTGATGTGGTCTTGAATGTGCGTGGAAAATTGGGCCACGGGTTGTTCGGGTCATCGGGACCTATGGGTGGCTTGGGCATAATCTCTATTTGTGTCACGCTGCGGCAACCCTGCCGGTGGGCCGTGCCGATACAGTCGCTGCCGGTGTCGCCGCCGCCTATTACGAGCACGTCCTTGCCGCGTGCGCTCACCAGTTCGTCTTTGCCGAACTCCGTGCCGGCCAGTATGCGGTTCTGTTGTGACAGCATTTCCAAAGCCGTATGCACCCCTTTCAGTTCGCGTCCCTTTATGGGCAGTTCGCGTGCCGTGGGGGTGCCTGTGGCCACGACATAGGCATCGTAGCCCTCCGGCAGTGCCGTGAGATCTGTTTCCTTACCGTAACGGAAGTCTATGCCTTCTTCGCAGAGCAGCCGCAGGCGGCGGTCGATGATGGCCTTGTTGAGTTTGAAGTTGGGTATGCCGTAGCGCAGCAGTCCGCCGCCGTTCTCACAGCGTTCGTACACCGTTACGGTATACCCCATGTGGTTCAGGCGGTTGGCGGCCACGAGTCCGGCCGGACCGGCTCCTATCACTGCCACCTTGCGGCCGTTGCGTATGGGGTGCACAGGGCGCACGAAGTTCTCTTGGAATGCCATTTCGGTGATGGCTGCTTCGTTCTCGCGGTTTGTCGTGGGTTCGTGAGCCATGAGATTCAGTACGCATGCCTTTTCGCACAGTGCCGGGCATATCCGTCCCGTGAACTCTGGAAAGTCGTTGGTGTCGTTGAGCATGCGGTAAGCCGTTTCGTAGTCGCCCTTGCTCAGGGCGTTGTTCCACTCCGGTGGTTTGTTGCCCAGCGGGCAGGCCCAATGACAGAATGGAACGCCGCAGTCCATACAGCGTGATGCCTGTGTGCGGCGGTCTTTGCTGTTGAGCGTCTGCTCCACTTCGCCAAAATCGTGTATCCGGTCGTGTATTGGTCTGTATCCCGCCTCCTGACGGTGAATTGTAAGGAAATTGTTGCTCATATCTTTTGAATTACGAATGTTGAATTATGAATGTTGAGTTGTCGGGCTTTGCCCGATGACGAATTGTTGAATTACGAATTGTTGAATTACGAATTGCGAATTATGAGTTGTCAAATTACTGAATTACTCACTGTCGGTTGAAAAGGCGTGAGCCATAATTCATAATTCAATAATTCGTAATCGGGCGCAGCCCGACAACTCGTAATTCAAAATTCGTAATTCGTAATTCAATAGTCTCTCTGCATATCCGCAATCTTCTGTCTCAGTTTGTTCATCTGCTCTTCCTGCAGCACACGCTTGTACTCTATAGGCACCACCTGGATGAAGTCTTCGGCATAGCGGTTCCAGTCGTCAAGCATGGTGCGTGCCAGTTTTGAACCGGTGTACAGATAGTGTTGCCGGATAAGTTCGTGCAGCTCCTTTCTGTACTGTATGTCTTCCACGAGGTTTATCTCCACCATATCCATGTTGCAGAAATAGTCGAAGTTGTGGTTCTTGTCCCATACATACGCCACACCGCCGCTCATACCAGCGGCAAAGTTGCGGCCCGTCTCTCCAAGCACCACCACGCGCCCTCCGGTCATGTATTCGCAGCAATGGTCGCCGGCGCCCTCGATGACGGCTGTTGCGCCCGAGTTTCTCACGCCGAAGCGTTCGCCCACTTTGCCGTTCACATACAGTTCGCCGCTCGTGGCTCCATACAGTCCGGTGTTGCCGGCAATGATGTTGTCTTCGGCAGGATAGTTGCTGCGCACCGGCGGCAGTATGGCTATGCGTCCGCCGCTGAGTCCTTTGGCAAAGTAGTCGTTGGCTTCGCCCTCGAGCTTGAAGCTCACTCCGTTTACGAGAAAGGCTCCGAAACTCTGGCCGGCCGACCCCTTGAACTTCACGTTGACAGTGTTCTCCGGCAGTCCCGCCGCGCCGTATTTGCGGGCGATTAGCCCGCTGAGCATCACGCCCACGGCGCGGTCGGTGTTCTTTATGGTGTAGTCGAGATTCTGCTCTTCGAAGGTTTCTATTGCGTGCTGTGCCGAGTGTATTATCCTCTGGTCGAGCACGTCGTCGTGGTCGTGCGGCAGGTCAGCCACATGGTGCAGGGCGTTGGCGTTGTCCACCCGGTGTAGCAGGCGGCGGAAGTCGAGGGTCCGGCCCCCCTTGGGGGGATTGAGGGGGGCCACCAGTTCCGTGTGTCCCACGATGTCTTCAAGCCGCGTATATCCCATCTCGGCAAGGTATTCCCGCACCTCGCGGGCAAGGAACGTGAAATAGTTGACGAGATATTCGTAACGCCCGATGAAATGCTTGCGCAACTCCGGATTCTGTGTGGCCACACCCATGGGGCATGTGTTCTGATTGCATTTGCGCATCATCACGCAGCCCAGCACGATGAGTGCCAGTGTGCCGAAACTGAATTCTTCGGCACCCAACAGGGCCATCAGTATTACGTCGCGGCCGGTCTTCAGCTGTCCGTCCACCTGCAGGCGTACCTGTCCGCGCAGGCCGTTGAGCAGCAGTGTCTGCTGTGTCTCGCTCAGTCCTATCTCCGGTGATATGCCCGCAAAGCGCATGCTCGACGCCGGACTGGCTCCCGTGCCGCCTTCCGCTCCCGATATTACTATCAGGTCGGCCTTTGCCTTTGCCACACCGGCGGCTATTGTTCCCACGCCGCTCTCGGCCACGAGTTTCACGCTGATGGCCGCTGTCGGATTCACGTTTTTCAGGTCGAAGATGAGTTGGGCCAGGTCTTCTATAGAGTAGATGTCGTGGTGTGGCGGAGGTGATATGAGCGATATGCCGGGTATGGAGTGGCGTGTCTTGGCTATCACCTCGTTCACCTTGAATCCCGGCAGCTGTCCTCCCTCGCCAGGTTTGGCTCCCTGGGCCACCTTTATCTGTATCTCTTCGGCATTGACGAGATATTCCGTTGTCACGCCGAAACGCCCCGAGGCCACCTGTTTTGTCTTCGACGACAGCGGTATGCCGTCGCGCGTGGCGGTGAAACGCTCGCTGTCCTCACCGCCCTCGCCCGTATTCGAGCGTCCGCCAATCTTGTTCATGGCCAGTGCAATGGCTTCGTGCGCCTCCTTGCTCAATGCTCCGAAACTCATCGCCCCCACCACGAAGTGCTTCATGATGTCCTCCACCGGTTCCACCTTGTCTATGTCTATCGGATTGCGGCGGAAAGAGAAGAAATCGCGTATGAATATCGGTTTGTCCTTTTCGTCTGCGAGGCGTGCGAACTCCTTGTATTTCTCGTAGCTGCCCGTGCGTGTGGCCAGTTGCAGCGTGGCTATCGTCTCTGGATTCCATGCGTGGCGTATTCCGTCGCGGCGCCAGTGGAACTGGCCGTGGTTGGGAAGACCCGCTTTTAGGTCAGAGTGATGAGTGATGAGGTCAGAGGTTTGATTACCTTTCTGGTTAGAGGCATGAATGTCGAGGCTTGAAGTATGGTTACCATCTTTTACACGGCTTGTCTCGGTAATCATACCTCTGCCTTCTGCACTCTGCATTCCGAACTTGGCTCTTGCCACGGCATCCCTTGCTATCGTCTCCAGCCCGATGCCGCCTATTGTCGATGTTTCCGTGCCGAAATATGTCTTCAGAAGGCTCTCCGACAGACCGATGCTCTCGAATATCTTTGCACCGCGGTAACTGCGTATGGTTGATATGCCCATCTTTGCCATTATTTTCAGCAGGGCTTTTTTCAGAGCCTTTATATAGTTGGCTTCGGCCGTTTCGTAGTTTTCCTGTATCTTGCCGCGCGCTACCAGATCGTCGAGAATGGCGAACGCCATGTAGGGGCACAGAGCCGATGCCCCGTAGCCGAGAAGCAGGGCCGCGTGCATCGGTTCGCGAATTTCGCCGCTTTCCACGATGAGGGCGGTCTGCACGCGCTTGCCCACCGATATGAGATAGTGGTGTACGGCGCTCACGGCCAGCAGGCTTGGTATTGCGGCATGTTCGCGGTCGATGTCACGGTCGGTCAGTATGATATAGTTATATCCTTTGTCCACACTGTGTTCGGCTTCCTTGCACAGTGTGTCTATGGCCTCGCGCAGACCCTCCTCTCCCTTGCTGCACTCGAAGAGTATCGGCAGTTTTACGGTGTTGAAGCCCTTGTATCTTATGTTGCACAATATGTCGAGCTGCGTGTTGTTGAGTATGGGGTGTGGCAGGCGCACCATCTTGCAGTTCGATTCGTCGGGGTTGAGAATGCCCGAACCCACGCGGCCGATATATTCGGTGAGCGACATGACAAGACTCTCGCGTATGGAGTCGATGGCGGGGTTGGTCACTTGGGCAAACTGCTGGCGGAAGTAGTTGAACAGCAGCTGCGGCCGGTCGGACAATACGGCCAGTGGTGTGTCGTTGCCCATGGCCGCGGTAGGTTCCTGTCCGTTGACACACATAGGTATGATGGCGCAGTCAATGTCCTCGGCGCCATATCCGAACATCAGTTCATGCTCGTACAGATTGTCTATGCCGTTCCGCACCTTACGTCCGCTCTTCAGTTTCTCCAGCTGTATGCGGTTGGTTGACAGCCACCTGCGGTAGGGGTGTTCGGCTGCCAGCCGCTCCTTTATCTCGCCGTCGTAGTAGATGCGGCCTTCCTGCGTGTCAATGAGCAGTATTTTTCCAGGTTGCAGACGCCCTTTCTCGGCTATCTCGCCGGGGTCGAAATCCATCACTCCCACTTCCGATGCCACCACCATCATGTCTTTCTTCGTTATGGTGTAGCGGGCCGGGCGCAGTCCGTTGCGGTCGAGCATGCCGCCGGCATAACGGCCGTCGCTGAAGAGCAGGGCTGCCGGGCCGTCCCATGGCTCCATGAGTATGGAGTGGTACTCGAAGAAGGCCTTGAGGTCTTCCGAGATGGGGTTCTTGTCGTTGAAACTCTCCGGAACGAGCACGCTCATGGCGTGCGGCAGCGACAGTCCGCTCATGACAAGAAATTCAAAAACATTGTCAAGACTGGCCGAGTCGCTCATGTTCTTCTGAATGATGGGCGATATGTTGCGTATGTCTCCAAGACCCTCCGGGCAGAGCACGCTTTCACGTGCCTGCATCCACCCGCGGTTGCCGCGTATGGTGTTTATCTCGCCGTTGTGTGCCAGCAGGCGGAAGGGTTGGGCGAGGCTCCATGTCGGGAATGTGTTGGTTGAGAAGCGGGAGTGGACCAGTGCCAGTCCGCTCGTAAAGTAATTGTTTGTCAAGTCCGGAAAATACTGTCTCACCTGCATGCTCGACAGCATGCCCTTGTACACAATGTTTTTGCTCGACAGCGAGCATATATAGAAGTCTTTGTGTTTCACGCGGCGCTCTATGCGCTTGCGTATTATATATAATGTGCGTTCGAACACGGGCACCTTGTCGTCTGTCACGCCGGTTATGAACACCTGGCGTATGTCCGGCTCGCTGTCGAGTGCGGCCTTGCCCAGACAACTGGGATTGGTGGGCACGTTTCTCAGGTGCATCAGCGACAGTCCGTCGCGTTCTATCTCTTCTATCATCACCGACAGGATGTTCTGCTGTTCGGCCGCGTCCTTGGGCAGGAACACAAGTCCTGTGCCGTACTTGCCCTTTTCCGGTACGGGTATTCCTTGAAGAAGAATAAACTCGTGGGGTATCTGGAGCATGATGCCTGCTCCGTCGCCTGTCTTGTTGTCGGCGCCTTCGGCACCGCGGTGCCTCATGTTTTCAAGAACTTTGAGGGCATTGTCCACCAGCTCGTGGCTTTTGTTACCGTGAATGTTGACTACCATGCCCACACCGCACGCGTCGTGCTCGTATGTGGCATTATACAATCCATTTGCCATATTTAGTTGCATTAAGTTTGCTTGCCTCTTGAAAGAGCTTACATATTGCGTGCAAAATTACTTAAAATAGTTGCAATATGATAAAAAGTCCGCTCCGTTAAAGCAACTTTTTGGATGAAAATAACGGATTGAAAGCATATAAGGATGTTTTGCTTACAATTATATACGGTAAAGCTTTAATATCTGTATGATTGTAATCAAGATATAAAGAGATGATATTTTTGGCTCATCCGACATTTGGGGTGATAACCGCATCGCAAATGAAAACAGGCTGAAAGCCCACCAAGCCCATAGCCCGGGGCAGAGCGAAGCGGCACCCCGGGTATTGATATACCGCACACAACCTGCGCCCTGAAAGGGCAAAAGCCTGTGTACGTGCAATCTAAGTTGCTGATATTTAATGCTTTTGCTCTTTCAGAGCGATTGCCCACGCCCGTGTTATACCCGGGGTGCCGCTTCGCTCTGCCCCGGGCTATGAGCTTGTTGGGCTTTCAGCCCGATACTTGGTATGTAACATGTCGCTCCAGATTTCGGATGAACTCCAAAGTTACCTTTGGTATTACTTTATGGCTTTTCTCCCGTTAGCATGGCCGCTTTATCTTCAAAGTCTTCGGTAATCGCTTTTAATTTCGGGTTTCTATTTTCGATCACAATGCAAAAGAAAAGTCCTTCACCTTCTATTTCTGTGTGAGCCTTACATATTGTAAATTGATTCTTTTGGGCATATTTTTCAAACCATGATAGGAACAGTCTGTTTCTGGTCTCTTCCCTTCCATCACTTGTGTCACATAGGTATAGCATTACCTCAAGGTTTGACCTGAAAAATTCCCTAATTATGGATAGAATAGTAGCTTCTACTTTAGGATCATGTTGGCTTTTCACCTCTTCTATCTTTCGGATAATAAGTTGATAGGTGTCACATCCTCCTAACACGATGTCCTCCTTACTGAAACTGATACTATAGTGAATACCTAAGTCTGTTTGGAACATGAACTCATCTCCCGATAAAGCTAACTCATAGGGAGAATGTTCAAGAATGTGTTTTAAAGAAAATTTTATCATATTAGGATGACATTACCCTTTATTCCTTCCTGTAACCATTCTGTGGCGGTTTTCTGTCTGGCCTTTTCCTTGTTTTCCTTAGCTTTTTTGATAGCATTGAGGAATTCTTCTTTTGTCATATTTCCCATAACTCTTCTATTTTACTGTCTGCAAAAATAATCATTTTTCTTGATAAACAAGTATAAATGAAAAATATTTTTAAAACGCAAAGACGCAGAGACGCAAAGATTATTTTTTTGAACACAGAGACGCAGAGACACAGAGAATAATTAGAACCGTGCGTCTGTTCAAAATAAATCCTCAGTGTCTCTGCGTCTCTGTGTACCGAAAAAATCCCCAAAGGAAAATCTTTGCGTCTCCGCGTCTTTGCGTTTAAAAGCTCTCCGTGCCCCTGCCCGACTTACATCAGGTTCAGATAGCGCAGGATATCGTTCATGTTGGCCAGCACCATGAGCAGAATCAGTATGCCGAAACCTACGTATTCGGCATATACCATGAAGTTTTCGCTCGGCTTGCGGCGCGTGATCATTTCGTATAGCAGGAAGAGCACATGCCCGCCGTCGAGTGCAGGGATGGGCAGTATGTTCATGAAGGCGAGGATGATGCTGAGGAACGCCGTCATCTCCCAGAACGCGTACCAGTTCCATGTGGCGGGGAAGAGGTTGGCAATGGTTCCGAAACCGCCCACCGATTTGGCTCCCTCGGCAGAGAACACATACTTCATGTCGTCAACATATCCCTTCAGCACCCCGCAGCCGTACTTTACGCCGGCAGGGAAACTCGCAAAGAAGCCGTATTCCTTCGTTGTCGGCTTGTAGAGAGCTGTCCAGTACTTCGGGGCAAAGCCCAACATCAAGTCGGCCGACAGCACCACATTGGCGGTGTCGAGCTGCGTGCCGCGTTCTGTCACAACCGTTGCGTGGCGCACCTTCATGCTGTCTGCCGGGGTCTTTGCCGCCGTCATCACGTCTTTCAGGCGACCTATGCGGTCCTTGAATTCGTTGTACGAGTCTACGGGCTTGCCGTTGAAGGCCACAATCCTGTCACCCTTTGCCATGCCCGCCTTTGCCGCCGCCGTGCCTGGCATAACGGTGTCTATCACCGCCGGTATCAGCGGTTCCATAAATTTCGGGTCGGTCTTCAGCATGCCGAGCAGGTTGATTTCTCCCGGCAGACTTACGCTCATGGCCTTGCCGCCGCGTATGATGTCGGCGCGTGTGGCTCCCGATATGTCGCGGAACATGTCTATGCCGAACTCCTTGAACTCTCCGTTTTCCGTTCCCACAATGATGTCGCCGTCTCGGAATCCGAGCTCTTTGGCTTCGCTGTTGAACTTCATTCCGTAGGTCATGTCCTTTGCCGGTATGTACGTGTCGCCCCATGTGAAGAGTAGCATCGAGTAGATGAACAGTGCCAGCAGGAAGTTGACCAGCACGCCGCCTATCATAACCAGCAGGCGCTGCCATGCCGGTTTGGCACGAAACTCCCACGGTTGCACGGGCTGCTTCATCTGGTCGGTGTCGAACGATTCGTCAATCATTCCCGCAATCTTGCAGTATCCGCCCAAAGGCAGCCATCCCAGACCGTAGGTGGTGTCGCTGTTTTTCGGCTTGAACTCAAACAGGTGGAACCACGGGTCGAAAAAGAGATAGAACTTTTCGACACGTATGCCGAAAATCCGTGCGAAAAAGAAGTGTCCGCCTTCGTGCAGCAGGACCAGAATAGATATGGCAAGCATGAACTGCAGTGCCTTTATAAGTATTATTTCCATATTTCTTGATACATGTGTTTATTGTTGTCCCATTATCTCCGCGGCTATGCGGCGTGCCTCCTTGTCCGTGGCCACATACGTGTCGTACGTAGGTGCGGGGTCAAACGTGGTCTTTTCCATCGTTTTCTCTATTATCTCGCTCATCTGCAAGAAACCGCAGCGTCCGTCGAGAAATCCGCGGTTTACTATTTCGTTGGCCGCGTTGACAATGCACGGCATGTTGCCGCCGCGGTCGATGGCCTCGAAAGCCAGTGCCAGACAGCGGAACTTCTCCATGTCGGGCTTGAAGAACTCCAGCGGCTGCGACAGCAGGTCGAGCCGTTCCGACGACAGATGCAGACGCTCGGGATATGAGAAGGCATACTGTATGGGCAGACGCATGTCGGGCACACCCAACTGGGCCTTCACCGCACCGTCGCGGAACTGTACCGCACTGTGCACTATCGACTGCGGATGCACCAGCACCTCTATCTGCCGTGCGTCGACACCGAAGAGCCATTTCGCCTCAATCACCTCGAAGCCCTTGTTCATCATCGTGGCGCTGTCGATGGTAATCTTCGCCCCCATCTCCCATGTGGGGTGGTGCAGGGCGTCGGCCTTGGTCACCTTGGCCAGCTGGTCGGTGGTCATGTTGCGGAACGGGCCGCCCGATGCCGTGAGCAGTATCTTCTCTATCTCGTTGTCGCCCTCGCCCACGATGCTTTGGAAGATGGCGGAGTGCTCGCTGTCTACGGGCAGTATCGGCGTGTGGTACCGGCTTGCCAGATCCCTTATCAGTTCTCCCGCCACCACCAGTGTCTCCTTGTTGGCCAGACAGATGGTCTTGCGCGCCTTTATGGCGTGTATGGTCGGCGACAGTCCGGCGAACCCCACCATGGCGGTCAGCACCATGTCTATCGGGCCTGCTTCCACTATCCCGTCTATGGCTTCGGCTCCGGCATACACCTTTATGTCCGGCTCACCGGCCAGCAGCTCCTTCAGTCTGTCGTAAAGCGTTACGTTGGCTATCACCACCGCCGCCGGCTTGAACCTCCGTGCCTGTTCGGCCAGCAGTTCCACCCGGTTGTTGGCCGTCAGGCAGTACACTTCGTACAAGTCGGAGTGCTCCTCTATCACCTGCAGTGCCTGTGTACCTATCGAGCCTGTTGAGCCGAGTATGGCTATTTGCCTTTTCATTTAATTATTTATTATTTATTATTTTTTATTTTTTATTTTTTATTTCCTCTCTTCTTCCTTTCTCATTCCTCCCTCTTCATTATTTCTTCTTTAATTCCTCCTTCTTCCCTATCAATTACTAACTACTAATTACTAATTAATAAATACTAATTACTAAATACTAAATACTAATTAATAAATACTAAATATTCAGATTCCCTCCGGCAGATTCATCACTATCCGTCTGCCATTGGTGTCAACGCTGTCTATCAAGTCGTCGGCGGCAGGTATCAGCCTGCCGTCCTCCATTTCGAACAGTGTGTTCACCGTCGAGTCATCCACGCCGGCTATGCGTCCTTCACACTGCCCGCTGCGTGCGTTGACAATTTCGTAGCCCGTTATTGCAGCCCACGACGGGGCTTCGCCGTTGTTTTCGGCGATGGCTCTCGGGAAGAAGACCTCGCAGCCCGTCAGTTCCGCCGCACGCTCCTGGGTGTCGGTGTCGCAGAACTTGACAAGTGCCGTCTCTTCGCTGCGGAACCGGTATTCCTCGATAAAGAATGGCACCATAATGCCGTCTATCCGCAGCACGAGATAGTCGCAGTCGGTGCGGTCGAAAATATCGTCGGCAAAATGAAACGACACTTCACCCTTCACGCCGTGAGGCTTGCCCAGTTTGCCTATCTTGTAGACATCTTCGGTTCTTATCATCTGTTTTCTCTGTATATCTTTGCTCCGAGCATGCCGAGCCGTCTCTCTATGTCTTCATAGCCGCGGTCTATCTGCTCAATGTTGTCAATCCGGCTTGTACCCTTCGCGCTCATGGCCGCTATCAGCAGGGCGATGCCCGCGCGTATGTCGGGACTGGCCATGCGTCCGGCCCTGAGGCGTATCTTGCGGTCGTGACCCACCACCACGGCCCTGTGCGGGTCGCACAGTATTATCTGTGCCCCCATGTCTATCAGCTTGTCTACGAAGAACAGCCGGCTCTCGAACATCTTCTGGTGGAAGAGCACGCTGCCCCGCGCCTGTGTGGCCACCGTGATGAGCACCGACAGCAGGTCGGGGGTCAGTCCGGGCCAGGGGGCGTCGGACAGTGTCATGATGGTTCCGTCGATGAACGAGTCTATCTGATAGTGGTCCTGCCGCGGTATGATGATGTCATCACCGTCTATGTCTATTTTCACGCCAAGTCGGCGGAACGCGTCGGGGATGATGCCGAGATTTCTCACCGACACGTCCTTCACCCTCACGCCGTGGCCGGCCATGGCGGCCATGCCGATGAACGAGCCCACCTCAATCATGTCGGGCAGTATGCGGTGGTCGGCACCGTGCAGCCCCTTCACGCCCACGATGGTTAGCAGGTTCGACGCGATGCCGCTTATCTGCGCCCCCATGCGGTTGAGCAGATGGCACAGTTGCTGTATGTACGGTTCGCAGGCCGCGTTGTATATCGTCGTGGTGCCTTCGGCCATGACGGCGGCCATGATGATATTGGCCGTACCCGTCACCGACGCTTCGTCAAGCAGCATGTAGCAGCCTTTCAGCCGTTTGGCCTCTATCTCGTAGACGTCGCGTCCTGTGACATGACGGAATTCGGCTCCCAGATACTTGAATCCCAAGAAGTGGGTGTCGAGCCTCCGGCGGCCTATCTTGTCGCCGCCCGGCTTCGTTATCACAGCCTTGCCGAAGCGTGCCAGCAACGGCCCGATCATGAGCACCGACCCGCGCAGCGAGGCGCATTTCTTCACGAAACCGTCGCTCTCGAGGTAGTCGAGGTTTATGTCGTCGGCACGCAGCACGAGCTTGCCCGGTGCCGGCCGGCTTACCTTCACCCCTATGTCTTCGAGCAGCAGTATGAGGTTGTTTACGTCAAGAATGTCGGGAACGTTGCTTATGTGCACGTCCTCGTCTGTCAGCAGCGCCGCGCAGATTATCTGCAGCGCCTCGTTTTTGGCCCCTTGCGGCGTGATGGTTCCGTTAAGCGGGTGCCCGCCTTCTATGATGAATGACGACATGGTGTCTTTATTTTCTTTTTTTCTTTCTCTGCATGTCACCCATGTCACCCTGCATCATGATGTTGTCAAAGCGGAAGGTGTTCAGGTCGAGCTTGATCTTGCCGTCGGTGTAGTATTCCAAGTCGGAAGCCACCCGCTCGTCATCCATCGACCCGTGTCCCCATGTGGCCAGGTCACGCTTCATCTGGTTGGCGACGATGCGCGTAAGCTCGTCACGCTCTTCACATTCGGGCATCTCCTTCAGGCGGCAGAACATCTGCTCCATCAGATGGCCGTAGTGGCGCAGATGCACTTTGTCTCCTTTGCCGGGCAGTTTCATCGGCTCCGGCTTTGTCGTTATCTTTTCCGCTTCCGACATGTCGTAGGGCCACTCGATGTCGAGCTGCTTGTGGCTCATCAGATACAGATGGTCCCAGAGGGTGTGCTCGAAGTCTTCACTCTCGTTCTGTTGGGTTACTTTCGTTCCCATCATTCTCACTATGCTCTCGGCGCAACTCTGCCTTTCTTCTCTCGTTGGCAGTGTCACGGCGTAGTCCACCATCTTCTGTATCTCGCGCCCGTATTCCGGCATCATAAGCGGCTCGCGCTGGGTGTTGTAGTCTAATCCTGTTATTTCCATAAATATGTTTTTTTGGGAGGAGTCTTTTAGGAGCTTTTTAGGAGTTAAGGAGTTAAAGGGAGTTAAGGAGTTAAGCCAAATGCTTTTTTCCTGTTCGCCTTTCATCCTTTTTTTCCACTTTCTTCCCCCTTTTTCTTCCGTTGTAGGGACATAGTCTTGTCTTTGTCCGCCAATTAATTGACCGGTCAACATTGTTCTGATGCGGTCAAAAACAAGATTATGACCCTACAATGTCTCACGTTCCTTCGTCAACTCGGCATCCCCCTTGGGGGATTATAGGGGGCTCTTTTTCTTCGTTGCAACAAAATCCTTCAGATAGAACGGCACGAAATATGCCACGTCCTCAAATTTCCCTTCCGCCATGCGTTTCTCTGCCAGCGGCTGCATCCACCGTGCCAGCGGCTCTACATTTTCTATCAGGCGGGCGTTGGGGTGGTTGATGGTTTCCATGCACTTGGCGGCTCCGTTGCCGAAGAAATAGACCGGGTGGCTGTCAAGCAGTTCGCGGTAGGTGTCTCCGTCGACGATGTCGGCACGTATGTCCCTCACCGGGTGCAGCGCCCTGTCGTACACCGCAGCATACACCTCCATGCGGCGTGCGTCGAGCATGGGGCAGAGCAGGGCGTCCTCTTCCTGTATGTCGTGGCCTAACAGTACCGGCACACACAGCAGTTCTGTTGTGGGCACGGCCAGCAGTTTCAGGCCGCGGCCGTAGCACACGCCCTTGGCCATCGACACGCCGATGCGCAGGCCTGTATACGACCCCGGGCCGCAGCTCACTGCCACGGCGTCCAATGGTATATGGCGGTCGTCGGCAAAGCTTATGGCTTCGTCTACATACACGCCCAGCTTCACTGCGTGATTGGGGCCTTCATGGTCTTCTTTGTTGAATATACAATCTCCGTCCTGGCTCAATGCCACGGAGCAAACGTTGGTGCTCGTTTCAATGTGTAGTATGCACGACATAGCTTTTTTTATTGTATATATATTAAAATATGTACTTCAATTCCAATAAGGTGCAAAAATACAGATTTTTTCTGGCAAAACGATGTGTTTACATGTTTTTTTAACATTTCATCTAAAAAAATATTTCCGTTTGTCGACATGAATACGTATTTAATAATTAAGTCGTAACAATTAGTTTATACATTGAACACAGAGGCACAGAGAACTTTTAAACGCAAAGACGCTGAGGCGCAAAGGATTTTTTTTGAACACAGAGGCATGGAGGCACAGAGCTTTTAAACGCAAAGACGCTGAGGCGCAAAGGATTTTTTTTTGAATACAGAGGCACAGAGACACAGAGAATAATTAAAACCTTTGCGTCTCAGCGTCTTTGCGTTTAAAAGTTCTCTGTGTCTTTGCGTTTAAAAGTTCTCTGTGTCTTTGCGTTTAAAATATCCTCTGTGTCTCTGTGCCTCCGTGTTCAATGTATAAACTTTCTGTCATGATAATTCTTAAAATTTAACATTTCTTTTTTCTCGAAATAGAATGGCGAAAACGCCTTTCCGACCTTGTTGTCACACCGTTTTTGTGTCCCATGTTTGCCTTTAGGGCCTCCTTACACTCCGTTTACGGCGTACTTGCGTTGCGGTTA
>NZ_URNN01000088.1 GCF_900549175.1 uncultured Prevotella sp.
TTTGCGGACAAATACAAGAATATGTCCCTACGGTGTGCTTCCTTTGCATTTTGATACACTCTCTTTCTCTTTTATTGTTGATACCGATTCTGCAAAATTTCTATTGTCTCTGCCGCCTTTGCCACCAGTGCGTCCAAGTCGGTTGTTGTCTCCGTATGGTTGTCGACGGTAATCACATATTCCCCGTCGTTGTCACCCCATATTATCTCACAGTAGCTCTCGCCCACAGTCATCACCAGACCATGAGAGCACAATGATTTGGAGTCGTGGAGCACAACCGTTACACCGTCCATCCACTTTTTCTCGTCTCTCAGATAGAACTTGTCGGCGGCGAGCGATTTGATGTATCGCAGCATGGGGTCGATGCAATGGCTGTCGGTAGTCTTCTGTTGGGCGAAGATTACATGTCCCTTGTCTTCGAAGATTCTTTTGCGCCATGACTCCCAAATGATGTGGGGACGCTGTTTGAAGTATTTCACCCATCCTTCGTTTGGCGTTGTGGCTACAGCGTGGGCGCAAAACTCCTCAAGCGATGCATCAGGATTCCATGCCGTCCACGTGTCAACAAACATGCGGACATACCGGCCGTAGTTCGGATCGTCACGCAGATACCGCTTAATGCTGTTGTCGCGGTCTTTGTTGAACTCAAACAGGCGGTTTCTCGACTTCCAACAGTCGGGAAACAGGCACAGCATGGCGTTATAGTAACACTCCTGCTTGCCCCATAGTCCGTTGATGTTTGTCATTTTTGTCAGACAGTCAGAATATTTCTCAAACAAGGCCAAGTTTCCTGACGACCAATTCAGCAAACAGCGTATCTGCCCCCAGAGGTATTGGTCTTTCTCCGCTTTTCTTATAGCTTTTGTCCACGCCCCGTCTATTGTCTTCCCATTGTCAGCGAGGCGTAGGCTGGCCTTGTATACTTCTTCTTCGAGCGATTTGTTGTCGATGCCTTTGTATGTCATGTTTATGTTCTTCAAGAACAGCAGGACGGCGGTGTTGTCGGAATAGATGTCTACATCCGATGTTTTCAGATATTTGCTTAAGTCACGGGTTATGGCATGTATTGCGTCGAATGCATCTGCGGTATCCTTGCGTTTGTTGAGCCTGTCGTTGTTGTTGTCTGATTTGAATACGTTGCGCGACATGCGTGTCCATTCCTCAAAGTTGGTTTTCCATTCTTCCGGGGCATCCGGCTTGTATGGATACAGTCTGAGAAAACACAGCATCGAGTAAAGGGTGGCAAGGATGTCGTTACCGATGTTTTCTCCTGTTAAATGGTCGAAATATGTATAACTGTCGGGGTTGAAATATGCCTCTTCTGGCAGCAGTCTTGTCACATCTTTATATTGGCCGTTGTCCATGTCCATTATCCAAAGGTTCATGTCGGCTGTCAGCGCCCCGAAGTCAATCGCCGTGCAGCGGTCGGGTTTTGTCTTACATTCGCCGCTTCGCCAGTCGATAAGTTGGTTCTGATAAGCCACCAAAAGATTGTCGAGGTCGGCCTCTCCCATTCTGTATGAAAGCTCCAGCAGGTTTTCAATACTTTCCATCATCCGGTTGTATCGGCGCATTGCTGCTTCGTCCTGTCCGTCAGGTCTCTCCTTTTCCGCAATCCTCTTCGCTTCGGGGATTTTTGTGAACATCTGTATGGCTATCAGCCTCAGCAGGAATATCTTCAATCGTTTCTCAGTCTCTTTGGCGGCTGCCAATCTTTCCTGCTTGTTATCGTCGGTGAGCGGACGTGTCATCACCTTATTGGCATGCCTCTGCCAGAACAGGTCAATCCATTTTCCGTCCATGTGCTCGCGCCACAGGTGCTCTATTGCGCTGTCGGCCAAAGGGGTTCCTTTGCCGTCGGTCTCGCTCTGCTGCATCTGTATCTCTTCTTCAAGGGTCGACTTCAGCTTGTCGAAGTCGGAGAGCGGTTTGCCTCGTGCGTTCATCTTGATGAACAGCTCGTCAGACATGCCCATCTCTCCCAGGTCCAAATGGTTGAAGCAGATGTTGCCCAACCGCTCCCTGCACTCGTCGAGATTCTGTGTCCAGTCCATTTGCTCACATATAGTGTCTATCATCACGAGCATGGAATTGATGGTGGGGTCGAACCGCCATCCCCACTGATACCAGTCGCGATTCTGTATTGTTTCAGATGGCTTGAATGAATGGGTTTCGTCCACAAACTGTTTGGCATCGTGGCGCACAAGCTCTTTGCAGAACGCTTCGGAGGTGTTTCGGGTCTCATACGTCAATATAGGCTCGCCGTCGGCTGTGCTCAGATTTACGCCCAGCACCCAATGGAGCAGGAACAGCGTGGTGAGGCGCTGCTGTCCGTCAAGTGGTTCGAAGGCCTCCTTCCTGTCGCTGCCGTAAATGAAATCGAGTTGAGCCTCGGGCTTCTTGCCTGTCACCACGTGCATCAGGCTGCGCACGAAGTGGTTGCGTATCTCCTTCACGTCTTTGTGACAGCGTCCTTGCGCATAGTCGCGTTGTATCTGCGGTATACGTATCTGCCCCCGTTTTATCAGGTCGGCAAAACACATCTTGTCTATATCATTGCTCATCGTTCTCTGTGGGTTTGGTGTTTATGACATTGAATATTCTGTCGACGGTATTGTGTATTTCTTTCAGATATCCGTCGGCATCGGGTTGGCTCCAACGTGTGGCATCGATGAACGAAGACTTGGAGTTGGAGTCGGAATAGTATTTCAGGAACACGTTGCGTGTGCACACCGGCATGAAGCGTACTCCCGCCTTGTCTTCCCTGATGATGCAGTGGCGCTTGTAGGGGAACGGCGCATCCTGATATTCCCGGTTGGTCTTGTAGTCGAGCAATGTGAGATTGCCGATACTGTCTTTGTTTTTTATCGCGTTTTGCCCGGCAGAGAAGTAGCCGAGGGCTTTCTTGCTGAAGTCGGTGTACCGTTTGTCTGTGCCTGTACCTCTTCGGTTGGCCTCATAAATCGGAATGAGCTGTTTACATTCTTCATATAGGGGTAGGGCGGTGGCTTCACGTTCCTTCTGTTCCGATTCGATGCCGAGAATGAATTCAACGTTCTTCAGCCAGCTCAGACGGTCATCGTGTTCCACGAGCGAGGCGTTGTTCTGCGAGTCAATGTGCTCTATGTCCCATTTTTCCTTTTTGAATGAGTCGAATGAGAACCGCTGTCCTTTCTGCCGGCATGTTTCCACGTTGAACAGCAACAACAGGCGGAACACATAAGCAGAGCCATATTCCAGCCCGTCAATGTCGGCCGCTCTCAGATATTTGTCTTTATCCTTGAAGCTATCCATTATCTGTTTGTGAAATTGCTTCTCCGTATCGTCACTTGTCCATTCCCTTCCCGTAAGTTCCTGTTTGGCATCCGACAGTTTGCTGAATATGTCGAGCGGTTGGTTGCCCATGCAGACAAGAAAGCCCACATAGTGATAGAACATCGAGTTGTCAAACCATGCCTGCAGCCGGTCGTTGGTCTTCACCACATATTCCCATGCTGTCCGCATGTTGTCTATACCGAGCTTCTTCCATAGGTTCTTCAACCCTACGGAGTTGTCGCCACGTTCCTGTGCTCTGCAATAGTCATATAGATTCTGGAACAGGCGGTAAGAATAGTCGCTGTCGCCATTGCCGTCGGGCTTCTCCGTTACGAAGTCGAACAGTATGTCGATGCGGGTCTGGTGGCTGTCGTTACTGTTGCTGATGAAGTACCAGAACCTGTCATTCTGGAATTGGCGCTCCATCATGTTCCAGTCGAGTGCGAGCTTGTCTGCCTGCACGCGGTCGTTGCCTGAGACGATGTTGCTGTCCATGATGAACAGAGCCTTTATCAGCTCCGAACTTGTCAGGCTTATTTTGCCCTTGTTCAAGCGGTTGAACACCTGTATGCTTTCTATGGCCTGCTTCTCTTCCGGCACTACATACCAGATGAACTTCACCTGTGCTTGTCTGTTGGGGTATATCAGACAATGCTTGAAGGCCGTCTCCACTTCTTCAAGCGCTTTTCCCGCAAACCACTTGTCTATGGCCGCCTTTGCCGTATACAGGTAGTAGCTGTCGATGTTGTCCTGCGGCTTGGGGTCACTGAAGTCTAGTTGCGGGCGGTTGGTGTATGTGATGTCATATATCATGTCATCCGTGAATGTCTTCATTTCCGATCGGGTGAAGCTGTTTTCAAACAGATACATCAGTATCAGTCTGAGTGTTGTCAGTCGTTGCTGTCCGTCAAGCACTTCCCATGCGTCAACTTCGCTGCCGTCATCCATTGTCTTTTTGCAGTGTTTCACCACGAGCGGTTGCAGATAATAGCTGTCTTCCGCATTCTGTTTGGCAAACTCGTTGATGTCTTCCAAAAGGTCTGTCACCTGTTTCTCCTCCCAACGGTAGCCGCGCTGATAGGAGGGTATGACAAAGTGATGCTTGGTTTTGATTAGTTCTGCCACAGACTTGCGGCAGAAGTTTGGGTTGTCTGTATGTTGAATGTCGTTCATGTAGCGTGGTCTTGATTGTTATTCACCTCCTGCAAAGATAGTGATAAAATTTGAAAACAATGTTTTTCTTGTTTCTCTTTCTGCCTTTTACTGCCTTTTTAGTTAGATAAACGCCACTTGTTTCATTTTTTTGTATTACCTTTGTAGCTTGAAAATACAAAGTTTAGTAATATTACGTATCGGTATAACGGGTTTTACGACCCATTACTTTTAAAAGAAAAAGGTTAAACGATATGAAAAAGAAAATTCAATTCAGTCTCGTATATCGGGACATGTGGCAGTCATCAGGAAAGTTTCAGCCACGTAAAGATCAGTTGGAGCGCATCGCTCCGGTAATAATAGATATGGGTTGCTTTGCCCGTGTGGAGACAAACGGTGGCGCCTTTGAACAGGTCAATCTGTTGGCCGGTGAGAATCCGAATGATGCGGTGAGGGCATTCTGCCGTCCGTTTAATGAGGCCGGCATCAAGACACACATGCTCGACCGCGGTCTCAATGCCCTGCGAATGTATCCCGTACCTGATGATGTGCGCCGGTTGATGTATAAGGTGAAGCACGCACAGGGAACCGACATCACCCGTATTTTCTGCGGACTCAACGATGTTCGCAACATTATCCCAAGCATAAAGTGGGCCCTTGAGGCCGGTATGACACCGCAGGCCACGCTCTGTATCACGACATCGCCTGTGCACACTGTCGACTATTACAGTGACATCGCCGACAAGTTGATAGCCGCCGGAGCGCAGGAGATATGTCTCAAAGATATGGCCGGAATAGGCCAGCCGGCAATGCTCGGTGCGCTCACCAAGGCCATCAAGACCAAGCATCCCGACATTCTGATACAGTATCACGGACATTCCGGTCCCGGACTGTCGATGGCCAGCATACTCGAGGTGTGCAACAATGGTGCCGACATCATCGACACTGCCATCGAGCCGCTGTCGTGGGGCAAGGTTCATCCGGATATTATTTCCGTACAGAGCATGCTGAAGAACGAAGGTTTCGATGTGCCTGATATAAATATGAACGCATACATGCAGGCCCGCACACTGACGCAGGAATTCATTGACGACTGGTTGGGCTACTTCATCAATCCAGCCAACAAGCACATGTCGTCGCTGCTGCTCGGTTGCGGTCTGCCCGGTGGTATGATGGGTTCGATGATGGCCGACCTCGGCGGCATACGCAACGTGATAAACGGTATACTGAAAGGCAAGGGCGAGCCCGAACTTACCATGGATGACATGCTTGTAAAACTGTTCCAGGAAGTGGAGTACGTATGGCCGCGTGTGGGCTATCCGCCACTCGTTACCCCGTTCTCGCAGTATGTCAAGAACATCGCGCTTATGAACCTGCTCACGATGACGCAGGGCAAGGGACGTTTCGTGATGATGGACGACTCGATGTGGGGAATGATTCTCGGAAAGAGCGGTACCGTGCCCGGCGAGATAGACCCTATATTCCGCGAACTGGCCGCAAAGCAGAAGAGGGAGTTCACCGACGCCGATCCGCACACGCTCATTCCCGATGCGCTCGACACATTCCGCAAGGAGATGGCCGACAACGGATGGGATTGTGGCAAGGACGATGAAGAACTCTTTGAGCTGGCCATGCACCCCGAGCAGTACCGCAACTACAAGAGCGGTCAGGCAAAGAAGAACTTCCTTGCCGACCTGCAGAAGGCAAAGGACGAGAAGCTGGGTTCGAAGCTCACGCCCGAGCAGCTTGCTGCCTTCAAGCATGCCAAGGCCGATGCCCTGACGGCTCCGCTGGCCGGACAGGTGTTCTATTCGTTTGCCGGCAACTGTGAGTGCACGCCGTGTCTTGAGCCGTTTGTTGGCCAGGAGTACAAAGAGGGCGACACTTTCTGCTACATTCAGGCAAAATGGGGCGAGATAGTTCCCATCCCCGCCGCGTTGGGAGGCAAGCTTGTAGAGGTGAGTGCCAAACAGGGTGCAAGGGTGCGCCGTGGCGACAACCTCGGATGGATAGAGCGTAAGGAGGCTTAAAAGTTTGTATCAGTCATTTTGAAAATAAATATATAAGGTGTGATGTCTCTCAGTATCTGTTAAGTATATTGCGGGTATTCACACCTTATTTTATATAATCATGAATAGAGAAGACGGTCATACTGTATTGTATTTATGTTATGGACTATCAGAAAATCATAGACAAGTATTATCCCGAAGACAATGAGTTGCGTGCCATTATCATGCGCCACAGCCGCGATGTGGCCGACCGTGCTCTGGCAATAGCCCACCGCCATCCCGAACTCGGTCTCGACCGCGTTTTCCTTGAAGAGGCCGCCATGCTGCACGATATAGGCGTGTTCCGTACCGATGCTCCCGGCATACAGTGCTTCGGCACCGAACCGTATATACGTCATGGAATCATAGGCGCGGAGATTATGCGTGCCGAAGGATTCCCGCGCCATGCCCGTGTGTGCGAGCGTCACACCGGCACCGGCATAACGCGCGAGGCCATCCGGCAGCTGGAGCTGCCGCTTCCCGACCGCGATTTCATGCCTGAAACGTTGGAGGAACAGGTGATATGCTATGCCGACAAGTTCTTTTCCAAATCGCATCTTGAACGCGTACGTACAGTGGAGCAGGCTTCGGCGAGTCTGGCAAAGTTCGGTGAGGAGGGTGTGCTGCGTTTCATGAAATGGGCCGCGAGGTTTGAATGATGTTTCTTTCAGTTTTGAGGTCAGAGTTTGGAGTGATGAGGTATGATTACCCTTGTGGAGTGAGATTGATATCTTGTGATGTGAGATTGATATCTTGTGATGCGAGATTGATACGCCCTCGTCGAAAACGTTAAATATTTGAAAGCCGTGCGTTTTTAACTATATTATAAGTAATTTTGCAGCCGTGAAAAAAAAGACATTGATATTTTTAATGCTTTTCGCCTTCGTTTTTGTTTGGGCGGAAGTACCTTTCACGTCGTTTGTTGACGGTGGGAAAGGTGCCGGCAATGTCGATTCTACAGGCTTGAAAGATACCCTTCCAGATAAAGATACGCTGCCGGGTGATTACCGACCGGTCGATTCCCTGTACGGCGACAGCCTTCACGGTGACAAACTTAAGGCAGACACTTTGTTTAAAACAACTTCCGCCGGGCCCGACACAACAAAGATGGACTCCATGCAGCTGGCCATCTACCGTTACAACAAAGCCATTGACGATTCGCTGGCTTATGACAGCATGAACCGTAAACGCAAAAACGGTATAGACGCCCCCGTGAAGTATTCGGCAGAAGACTCTCTCGTGTATGAGGCCGGAACGGGAGTGGCCCATCTTTACGGCGACTCGCATGTGGAGTATGAGGACATGGATTTGAAGAGCGACCGCATTTATATGAGCATGGACAGCAGCCTGGTGCATGCCACCGGTGCGCGCGACTCATTGGGCAATATGTACGGCCTGCCGGTGTTCAAGATGGGTAACGACACGTATGAGAGTGATACAATGGCCTTCAACTTCAAGACGAAGAAGGGCATAATCAACGATGTGTACACCCAGCAGGAAGACGGATACATGACTGGAGAGCTGTCGAAGCGCAACGAGAAGGGCGAGATATTCATACAGCACGGTCGTTATACCACCTGCGATAAGGCGCATCCCGACTTCTACATCGCCCTGTCGCGCGGAAAGATGCGCCCCGGAAAGGATGTGGTGTTCGGCCCGGCGTATCTCGTGGTGGCCGACGTGCCCCTGCCGCTCGCCATCCCCTACGGCTTCTTCCCGTTCTCGAAGAGTTATTCCAGCGGATTCATCATGCCCACATACGGCGATGAAACGGAGCGCGGTTTCTACCTGCGCGACGGAGGATATTATTTTGCCATAAGCGACAAGATGGACCTCAAGCTCATCGGCGAGATTTACACCAAAGGCTCGTGGGGACTGTCGGCTGCATCCAATTACCGCAAGCGCTACAAGTTCAGTGGCAGTTTCTACGCAAGCTATCAGAACACTATCAACGGCGAGAAGAACATGCCCGACTATGCGAAGCAGACCAGCTTCAAGATACAGTGGAGCCACCGGCAGGACGCAAAGGCCAATCCGTTCCGCACATTGTCGGCCAGTGTCAACTTCGCCACGAGCAGCTACGAGCGCAACAATCTGACGAGTATGTACAATCCGCAGAGTTTCACGCAGAGTACGCGAACATCGTCGGTGAGCATGAGCAACACCTTCTCAAGCATTGGCATGACGTTGAGTACCACGATGAACCTCAACCAGAACATGCGTGACTCCACCATAGCCATGACGCTGCCCGACCTGAACATCTCCATCAGCCGCTTCTATCCGTTCAAGCGCAAGAAGATGGCGGGCAAGGAGCGTTGGTACGAGAAGATTTCGATGAGTTACACCGGACATCTCAGCAACTCTATAACCACGAAAGAAGACAAGCTGCTGCACTCCAGTCTCACGCGTGACTGGCGCAACGGCATGCAGCACAACATACCCATCAGCGGCAATTTCACGCTGTTCGGCTATCTTAACATAAACCCGTCGTTCAACTTCACCGACCGTATGTATACCACGAAGATAATGCGTTCGTGGGACGAGGCGGCCATGATGGAGAAGACGGACACCATCGATGGATTCTACAACGTGTACAACTGGTCGATGAACGTGAGTGCCTCGACAAAACTGTACGGTACGTACGTGCCGTGGAAGAAGCTCTTCGGCGACAAGATTGTGGCCATACGCCACGTCCTGACGCCCCAGGTGAGCTTCAACTATGCGCCTGATTTCAGTTCGCGCCGCTACGGATTCTACGAATCATACCAGAAGACCGATGCCGACGGCAACGTGTCGCTCGTGGAGTATTCGCCTTATTCCAACGGACTGTACGGCGTGCCCGGACGCGGCAAGACCGGAAGCATATCAATGGACATCTCCAATAATCTGGAGATGAAGGTGCGCTCCGACAAAGACTCTACGGGCATGAAGAAGATAAGTCTGATAGACGAACTGGGGGCAAGCATGTCGTATAACATGGCCACCGACATACGTCCGTGGAGCGACCTGAGCACGCGCCTGCGCCTGAAGCTGACAAAGAGCTACACGTTCAACATGAACGCCGTGTTCGCCACCTATGCCTACGAGTTGGATGAGAACGGCAATCCCCGTCTGAGCGACCACACCACACTGTACAGTCAGGGCAAGTTCGGACGTTTTCAGGGCATGTCGCAAAACTTGTCGTACACACTCGACAACAAGAAGGTGGCCAACTTCTTCAAGTGGCTTCGCGGAGAGAAAGTTGACAAGGACAAGGATGACACCGATGATGATGACTATGATGACGAGTACGACCGCGAGACCAACGAGGACAAGACCATGCAGCGCGGACAGCGTGGTGCACGCAAGGAGAACGCCGGCAAGGCCGAGACCGACGAAGACGGATATATGACGTTCAGTGTGCCATGGTCGCTGAGTTTCGGCTACGGCATTTCCATGCGCGAGAATACGGGCGGCAGGTTCGATTACGACAAGATGCGTTACCCTTACTCCATCACCCAGACTCTCAACTTCAGCGGTAACGTGCGTCTCAGCGACGGATGGAACATCAGTTTTTCGTCGGGATATGATTTTGAGAACAAGAAGGTGTCAATGACCACGGCGTCGTTGTCGCGCGACCTTCACTGCTTCAACATGTCGTGTTCTGTTGTGCTGTCGCCGTATACGAGTTATAACTTCTCGTTCCGATGCAATGCCGCCACGCTTACCGACGCCCTCAAATACGACAAGCGCAGCAGTTACAGCAACGCCGTGCGGTGGTATTAGGAACAATAATTAATAATTAAAAATTAAGAATTAATAATTAAAAATATAGAATGGCAGAATTACCGGAACTTGTGAAGGATCTTGCCCTTATATTGGTTGTCGCAGGAACCGTTACACTTATTTTCAAGAAACTCAAGCAGCCGCTTGTGCTGGGATATATCGTCGCCGGATTTCTTGTTAGTCCGCACATGCCGTACACCATGTCGGTGATGGACAGTGCCGATGTGAAGACCTGGGCAGACATCGGCGTGATATTCCTTTTGTTCTCGCTCGGACTCGATTTCTCGTTCAAGAAGATTATAAAGATGGGTGTGGCTCCGGTCATAGCGGCCTGTACCATTATCTTCTGCATGATGATGCTGGGCGTAACGGCGGGCAAACTCTTCGGATGGGGGCACATGGACTGCATTTTCCTCGGCGGCATGCTTGCCATGAGCTCCACCACCATTATATATAAGGCGTTCGATGACCTTGGTCTCAGGCAGCAGCGCTTTGCCGGACTAGTGATGAGCGTGCTCATACTCGAGGACATTCTGGCCATTGTCATGATGGTGATGCTGGCCGCAGTGGCCGGCGGAAGCAATCCCGACGGCGGGCAGATGCTGCGCAGTATGCTCAGCATAGGCTTTTTCCTGATATTGTGGTTTGTGGTGGGCATCTTCCTCATACCGATGATGTTGCGTAACGTCCGCAAGCTCATCAACGACGAGACCCTCCTCATCGTATCTCTCGGACTGTGCTGCCTTATGGCCGTCATATCCACACAGGTGGGCTTCAGCAGTGCTTTCGGAGCGTTTGTCATGGGCAGCATATTGGCCGAAACGGTAGAGGCAGACAAGATAATCAAGCTGGTGGAGCCGGTGAAGAATCTCTTCGGCGCCATATTCTTCGTGTCGGTGGGCATGCTTGTCGAGCCGAAGATACTTGTGGAATATGCCGTACCGGTGGTTGCCATCGTCCTGACCATCCTTATCGGGCAGGCGGTGCTCGGTTCGTTCGGTTATCTGCTCAGCGGACAGCCGTTGAAGACAGCCATGAAGTGCGGCTTCTCCATGGCGCAGATAGGCGAGTTTGCCTTCATTATAGCCTCTTTGGGCCTGTCGCTCGGGGTCATCGGCGACTTCCTCTATCCGGTGGTTGTGGCCGTGTCGGTCATCACCACATTCCTCACACCTTACATGATGCGTGCCGCCACGCCCTGCTATACCCTGATGGAGCGTCGGTTGCCCGCGCGGCTTATATCCATGCTCAATCACATCACGCTCAGTCACCCGTCGGCATCGTCGGCAAAGAACAAGTGGAAGAGTTTGATAATGCAGATGACGGTCAACGTCGTTATCTACTCCATCCTGTCATTTGCCGTGGTATTCCTCATGCTTTCGTTCTTTCTTCCGTTCGTGCGCCATCTGCTTGTGGGCTGGCACTGGACGGCCAACTTCATCTGCGGCGCGCTTACGGTGCTCTTCATCTCGCCGTTCCTGCGCGCCATGGTGATGAAGAAGAATCACAGTGAGGAGTTTAAGGCATTGTGGGCGGAGAGCCGGCTGAACCATCTGCCGCTCATCTTCACCGTCATAGTGCGTGTGGTGATAGCCTGTTCGTTCGTGTTTTACGTTTGCAACTACCTGAGCCGCTTTGCCAATGCGCTTATGATAACCATAGCCGTGGCACTTGTCTTTGCCATGGTGCTGTCGCGCAGTCTCAAGCACAGCAGCATAAAACTGGAGCGTCTGTTTGTCAAGAACCTGCGTTCGCGTGACATAGAGGCGCAGGTGCGTGGGCGCAAACGTCCGCTGTATGAGGGTCATCTGCTCGACCGTGATATCCACATGGCCGATGTCGATGTGCCGGCAGATTCGCTTTGGGCCGGCCGCACACTTGCCGAGCTCGGCCTGCGTCAGAAGTTCGGTGTGCATGTAAGCAGTATCTTGCGTGCCAGCCGCCGCATCAACATCCCCGACGGTGATTCTGTCATTTTCCCTGGTGACAGGATTAGGGTGGTGGGCAGCGACGAACAGCTCACCAACATGAACAGTGCGCTTATGGAAGAAGTGTATGGCGAAGACCCCGAACTGGAAAAACGTGAGATGAATCTGCGTCAGATAGTCATCACCGGCAGCAGCCCGTTTGTAGGCAAGACGTTGCGTGAGAGCGGCATCCGCAGCGAGTACAACTGTCTTGTTGTAGGATTGGAAGAAGGCAAGGAGAATCTTTCGCAGGTAGATCCCGGTTACCGGTTCGAGAAAGGCGACATTCTGTGGATTGTCGGTGAAGAGGAGTCGCTGGGGAAAATCATGGAGAATTAATAATTAATAATTAAGAATTAAAAAAGATAGAACACAGAGAAGGCTGTGCCAAAATTCAATTCTTCCAACCTGTAGGGACATATTCTTGTATTTGTCCGCTCGTAACATGTTGACATTCAACGACTGCTTGACGGACAAATACAAGAATATGTCCCTACAATGTGCATGAATCTTATTTTGGTACAGCCTCCTCTGTGTTCTATCTTTTTTAATTCTTAATTTTTAACTTTTAATTTCCTCAGTCGTTATATTCGGCCGTAAGTTCACATATTCTTATTATCACCTCCATGGCTTTTTGCATCGACTGTATGCTTACAAACTCGTACGGGCCGTGGAAGTTCACCCCTCCGGCAAAGATGTTGGGGCAGGGCAGACCCTTGAACGACAGTTGTGCGCCGTCGGTTCCGCCGCGGATGGGTTTCACCTTCGGTGCCACGCCGCAGTCTTGCATAGCCTTCAGAACGAGGTCGATGACGTGCATGCACGGCTCTATCTTCTCTTTCATGTTGTAGTATTGGTCGCGCACTTCGGCCTCCACGGTTCCTTCGCCGTATTTTTCGTTCATCCTTGCCACACACTGCCCGACGAAGTATTTGCGTGCCTCGAACTTCTTGCGGTCGTGGTCGCGTATGATGTACGACAGAACGGCACCCTCGGTGTTGCTCTTCACGCCCGTGAGATGGTAGAATCCCTGATAGTCTTCGGTGGCCTCCGGGGTCTCGTCAGCCGGCAGCATGCCAATGAACTCCGCCGCCAAACGGCTCGCGTTGACCATTTTGCCCTTGGCATATCCCGGGTGCACGCTCACGCCCTTTATCGTTATCTTTGCTCCGGCGGCGTTGAAGTTCTCGAATTCCAGTTCGCCCACGTCGCCGCCGTCCATGGTGTACGCCCATTCGCATCCGAATTTCTCTACATCGAAATGGTGTGCGCCCATACCTATTTCCTCGTCGGGGTTGAAAGCCACGCGTATCTTGCCGTGCTTAACCTCCTTGTGGTCGCGCAGCCAGCACATGGCCTGCATGATTTCGGCTATGCCGGCCTTGTCATCGGCGCCAAGAAGGGTGTGTCCGTCGGTTACGATGAGGTCTTCGCCCACGTGTGAGAGAAGCTCGGGGAATTTGGCGGGTGACGATACAATGCCTTCAGACAGTGTTATGTCGCCGCCGTCGTAGTTGGTTACAATGCGTGCCTTTATGCCGGCACCGCTGCAGTCGGGGCTTGTGTCGTAGTGGCTTATGAATCCTATCGTGGGCACGTCCTTGCCCTTCATGTTCGACGGAAGTGTGGCATAGATATAGCCTTTCTCGTCCAGTTCCACGTCTTCCAATCCCTCTTGTTCAAGTTCTTTCTTCAGATACTCGGCGAAGATGAGTTGCTTCGGTGTACTGGGCACGCTTTCGCTGTCTTCGGCAGACTGCGTGTCGAATCCGGTGTAGTTTAAGAATCTTTCGGTAATGTCCATATATTGTTATTTTAAAAGTTCTTCTTATATTATGCAAAGTTACAACAAATCTCTGTAAAAGACTAATAAAAAGGACGGAAAAGCGTTTGAATATGGGATGGAAGGGCGGATATGCTCGCTGCCCCTGCGGGGGTATCTGTAAATGCGGTGCGCTTTATACTAAAGTGGCCGCACTTTTTCCCGATTTGGAATATCTTACTACCTGATGCCGCTCTTGTTTAATAAATTCTTAAAATTTAACATTTCTTTTTTCTCGAAATAGAACGGCGGAAATGCCATTTTTGCCTTATTGACTCACCGTTTTTATGTCCCAACCTTGCCTTTAGGCCCTCCTTACACTCCGTTTACGGCGTAATTGCGTTGCAAGTACGGCCTAACTGCAATGCAATTACGGCCTAAACGGAGCAAGAGGAGGGCCTCTCTGCTATATTGACAAATTAACAT
>NZ_URNN01000089.1 GCF_900549175.1 uncultured Prevotella sp.
ATAATAGTGTAAAGCACCATAGTAATTAACCAAGAAGCTGTCAAGTAAAACCAGTACCATACATATTGTCCACCGTGCGCGACTCCGGCCATTTGTTACACGGCTCAAGTAACGTTGTTACTCGAGCCGTGTAGCGCCGTTATGGGGGTCCATGCTCCCACGAAATGTATCACATTTGATTGATTTGTTTTAATGTCCCGATTATTTTTTATATTCTTCCGGCTATATTCTGTTCCAATTTATATATCTTTGCAGCGATAAACTTAAACTCAATTTAAAATTACGAGAACAATGAAACGTATCAATTTTGTTTCGAAATGCTGCACAATGACCATTGTTGCACTTTTCACTTTATGCGTGTGCGCAAATGCACAGAGTAACGACAACTACAGTGACGCCGTAATGGAACTGATGGCCGTAACACATGAGGACGAGCAGTTAGGCGAGATAACGGAAAAGTTACCACAGTTCCTCAACATCATCAACGAACAGGTCCTTGCACCATCAAGTAAAGGAAAAGGCAACATGCTGGCTGAAAAATACATCAAGGAAAATGCTGAGCAGAAACTATTGCGCCCCATACTCGTCAATATGCTGAAAGACAAAATCTCAATTGAAGATATCCGCAAGATTACAGAGACGATGAAAAGCGAAGAAGGCCAGACGTACATCAAGCATACCAAGGCCATGAAAACAAAAATGGAAGTTGAGATGGATAAATTTATGGGAGATGATATAACGGAAAATCCCAGTAAACTGAAACCAGCAGAATATACCTGTCCGGAAGAATTCGCCAAGAAATTTGAGACTTTCTATGAAAACAGCTCTATGAAGAAAGGTATCGAATCTGTACTGAAGATATTTGAAATGGCCGCAACGATGAGCGAATCTCCGGAAGAGAAGAAGAATGTACAGACCGTGATGGATTACATGAAGAAATACTATGTCGTAATTGCAGCCAACAGCGCCTACGGCACTATCACTGATCATGATATTGAATTCAGCAAGAAACTCAGCACTCTGCCCTCATATTCTATTGATATGCAAAGCATGATTAGCGGTTCTATGCAAGCGATACTGGAGTTTTCTGAATCTTACAAGCAATGGCTTACGACACAGGATGTTGAACTGAAGAAATAGGATTCTGTACCCATTGGCGGAATTAATTTAGTGCGTACTTAATTCAGCCAATATTTAATTCCGCCAACAGGTTAACATACGGATAAACAAATCATAAAATAATAATATGAAAAAGGCTGCAAAGATATTCCTGTCATTGTTTTTGATTATGACATTCGCGTTCTGCGTGTCGCTGCTGTGGCGCGCCCTGTTGCTTGTCGTGTTGCTTGCGGTATGGAAGAAGCAGGCAAGGGAGTTTTTCGGGCGCTATTGGTCTACGGGATATCATGTTCTGTGGACGCTGTTGTGGGCGGCGGTTGTTTGCGGTCTGCCGCGATACGTGCCGCTACCGTCCGACAGGGTAAGGCTATACTATGCCGAGAACGGAAAAATTGTGCTGCCACCCTTGTCGCACTGGATGGTCAACGCCATCGTGCCCGAGGAGGAACTGTGCAACATCGGCATAGCCACGGCATCGGTATCGGGGCCGATGATGGGTGCCGGCGGCGGAATAACTTCTACCACGACAGCCGCGCAGGGAAGATTGGCAACTTCACCGTTCCCTACTCGCGCCTGACGTGGACGTTGGAGTCGCCCATGTCGGGAGCTTATGCCCAAGGCTTCAACCAATATGCCGGAGACCGTACAGACCCATTCTATCTGATAAGACCCGAGGGCTACGACAGCCGCACGACCTACCCGCTGGTGGTATTCTGTCACGGCTATCTCGGCAACTGGAAGCTGTATACCGGCATCTTGAAAGACCTGAAGGGATGCATAACCATGTGCATAGGCACACGTAACCTTTCTGGACTTTTCAACGCCGCCGACATCGACCGCATACACACCTATTACATACCGCTGCTCGAGCGTGAGGGTTACCGTATTGACAAATCGCAGGTGTCGCTCCTAGGACTGAGCAATGGCGGTACGGCCACGGATGCAGCCTATTCAAGATACCCGGAGCGCTTCCGCAACCTTGTCTACATATCTACAGGAGTCAACCACACGCGCCGCGTAATCCCGAAGATACTCATCATCGGTGGCGGAAGGGACCACTGCGCACAAAGCATGCGGCAGGGATATGAGGTTATAAGACGCAACGGCGGCGAGGTGAGACTGTTTTGGGACGATGACGAAACGCATTTCATCCTTGTGAACAAGCGTAAGGAGATTGTGGATTTCCTCAACGCAGAGTTGCTGGGATGCTGACAAGCTACCATCTTCATCTTGAAGTGCGCCCAGCCTGCCTCGTCAGTTTTTTTGTACGTTCAAGCCACAGGTCGGCCATACGGTAGTGACCGGCGGGCGTGGGGTGTATACCGTCCCAAATCCAGTGGGAAGCGTCGGCTTTGCCACCACACAGGCGTGCAAAGAGGGCGTTGTAGTCAACGAGCGTGGCACCGTAATCCTCGGCTATGGCACGTATGCGGTCACTCATGGCGTTGATGAGACTGTCGCGCAGTTGATAGTCAGCAGCCTTGCCAACCCATCCGGCCTTGGCCACAAAGGGCGTTCCGAGAACGATGCGCAACCGGCTGTTGGCCGCCAGCGAGCGGTCAAGAAGCCCGCGGTAGCGTCGCTCCCAGCCGTCCATGTCGAAATCGCCTTCGGGCCGGTCTAGATAGTAGTGGATGTCGTTCGTCCCTTCGAGCAGCGACAGCACATCGGGCGCATTAGCGATAGCGTCATCCTGCCAGCGCGCCTCCAACCGACCGATGTCATCGCCACTCATGCCACGGTTGAGAAAACGGTACGCCCGCTCCGGATAACGGCTCTCCAGCTCGGCCGCACACATCATCATATAGCTGTGGCCGTAGATATGGTTCCAGTCGCCGAGGTCCCTGTCCTTCGCCGCCTTAGCGCTTCCGCCGCTTCGGCCCCATCCGCCGTCGGTGACGGAATCGCCCATGAAGAGCACCTTCAACTCTTGTCCATATACCGTGCTTGCAGCGAGCCATACTGTCACAAATAATGTAAGGAATGTATTAATGTTCATGTCCGTCTGTTTGGGGATTCATCTCATGTTTGGTTTCATCTCACGATATGCTTCACGCCGGCCTTTATGCCCGATGCGCACGGGAAAATGGTGGCACCATTGATGTTTTTGGCCGTGTCGAGGAAGTCGTCAAGACCGTCGGTGACATCCGTCACGTCGAAAGTGTATGTCTGGTCATCGGCAACCACGAGCATCCATTGGCTGTTTTTGTCATCACGTCTGTATGATGACAGTTCGGTATGGTTGGCTCCGCCGTGTGCGTTGAGGTAGTTTTTGATGTTTGTCGACATCGGGGCACCCATTATTGTGTAGGCATCGGCTGTGGTTGTACTGCTTTCCACCTTTGCCAGCTTGTAGGCATCGGTGCCTGATGTGGTCCAGAAAGACTGGTTGCTTCCGGCTTTTGCCACAACGAAGGTCTTTGATGACGGGTTGTAGAGGTATGTGCGGTCGTTGTCGCCGTCGATGACGAGGGTGAACACACAGGTCTTGTCATAGCTCTTTTTTCGCGCCAGTGTACCGTCGGCGGCGACATAGACATATACGTTGCCCGACGAGATGTTGGCTGCTTTCAGATAGTAGTTGTGGCACGAGACGTTGGGCACGTCGGGATTGGCGGCACGAAACGTCTCGATGGCTGTCTGCAGGGCAGCGGTAGCGGCGCTGATTTCCGGCTCATAGTAGCTGGAAAGACACTGACGGGCGGCAGCAAGAGCCTTCTCCATGCCATCTCGGCCGTTGGTGTATGCCGTGTTGTTGTACAGCAGCAGGGCCTCGTTGTATTTTGCCGAGAGCGTGGCGCGCACTGCGCTGATGGCTGTGAGCAGGAGCGCGTGGTTCTCAGCCCGTGCCTTTCCATCGCCGAAAGTCACGACAAGAGCCGACTGGCCGTCGGGAATGGCGCGTGTGGCGGTCAGACTGACGGTGACACTTTCGTAGGGCTGTACGGAAGGAACCGTGCCCGTGGCCAGCACCGTACCGTTCTGCGCGAGCACCTTCACCGTCTGGCCTGCGACTGATGCAGACTGTCCGTAGTTGGTTATCTGCACTGACGTGACCGTACTTCCCTCGCCGATGGCGGGCAATACGGGCGACAGATATGCCGGCGCATAATCATAATATGGCAGTCGTGCGTAGCCGTAGCAAAACGCGGGACGCAAATTCTTGCCCGATTCCATATTCATCTCGTAGTCCACGGCGTAGCGTCCGATGAGTTTCGGGGCGACCTCGTCGGCTGTCAGTCCGGTGCCTGTGCCGCTGAAGGTGAGTGTGAGGTTGCCGTCAGCATCGGTTACCGAACTTTCCACCTTCGCGCCGCCCCCTTTGTTTACGGTTGCACTGGCACCGAAACGCAGGCTCTCAAGATCGAGGTCGGTGGCAGGACAGAATCCCTCTTCAGCCATCACTTTCACTTGTATGGCCTGCGTGGCCGTGGTTATAGGGCTCTCGTTGAGCACGAAGAGGCGCAGGCCGGGATTGAGGGGCATGGCGATGTTCTTGCTCGAATGGTTGTCACCGGCCACGTCCTCAGCCTTCACAACGTCGATAACGGCCATGTTAAGTTGTATTGCGCGGCCATATTTGTCCTGAAACACGCGCGGCCGTTCGTATTTATACCATTCTTCCCTTGTGCCGTCGGGATGTACGGAAATCTCTATGTCGTAAGCCAGACCGTCTTCCGCCACCCAGTGGAAACCGTCGGCCGAGCGCGAGTAATACGCCTTGCGCGCCTTCCAGTCGTTCACAATCATGTGATACTGAACCTCGTCGCGCCACACCACAGGGTCTTCAAAGGTTCCTCCGCCGCCGTTGGGATAACACGAAGCCCCAAGAACCTGACGGAAGGTGTCGAGGCCGTCCTGACTTATCCATACGGCACCGCCGCGGTCCATACAGTATATGGAGCCGTCGTCGCGTCGGGCGAACGTCCAGTTGGAGTATGTCGTGGTGGAGCCGGTGGACAGGGCACGGTCGCGCAGGTCGCAGGGCATCTCACCAAATGTCCACGGCCCACTGAGCGAGCTTGACGTGTGGCGCCAGGCTGACTTGTTGCCGATGAGTGCATAGACAACGTATGTGCCGTCCTTGGCTCGGTAAATTTCCGGATTGTGGCCGCGGCCGATGTTCACGGGATTGGTGAACGGGCCGTATGGTGTGGTGGAGGTGAAGTGGTAGATGTCGGAGTTGGCCCAATAGGAGAACGGACGGTTGACACCGTCCCATCCGGCCACGAACTGGTGGTACGTTCCCTCGTCATCCTTATATACGTTGCCGCCCCAGATGTTCATTCCGTCTGCTTCGACGCCGTTGTCGACGTCGCGGTTCCGCACTCCGGCTGCTCCCCATATCGTCGCGCCGGGATTGTCGGCCTTCATGGTTTCGAGTGTCACGCGTCCCTGCATGGGCATGATGCGGTCTTTGAACTGTCCGCCTGTGACGAGATTTTGAGACGCGGCCGGCAATGCGGCCAGCATGACACCAAGATGTAGTAGTTTGAAGTAATTCATTTCGTTATCGTTTTAGTTTGAAATATCCGGTTGCAAAGGTACACAAAGCCGTCATTCCGCACTTGAACTATCGTCCCAATGGCTTGAACTATATTCCCCTGACTTGAACAATATTCCCAAAACATTAATTATTTGCGGTATTTCTGTTATTCCTTAACGATATTCCGTAGGAGACACGCCGAACATCTCCTTAAAACGGCGGTTGAAATAGCTCGGCGAGGAAAAGCCGCACATGTATGCTATTTCGGAAATGGCTCGGTCGCCGGCCTTTATCATCTCGGCGGCGCGGCGCAGGCGTATGGCGCGCACGAACTCGGTGGGCTTCTGGCCGGTGATGTCGGCAAACTTGCGGTAAAGGCTCGACCTGCTCATGCCCATCTCCACACAGAGCGTATCGATGTCGAGCGCGCTGTTTGACATGTTGGCCTCAACCACGGCCACTGCGCGCCTGATGAACTCGCGGTCGGCCGTGTTGTCCGTAATCCGTTCGGCCACCTTGTCAATATCGGCATCCTCCATGCGCAGATATCCGTCAAGACGTGCCTGCAACTCAGCCACCTTGCGCTTGGCCGCCTTGTATCGCTGCACCATGCGGTCGGCCATCACCACCGCGACCACGGCAACCACTATATATATAAGGTATGCCCACCATGTCTCCCACCATGCGGGCAAACGGTTGAGGCAGATTCTCACGGTCTCGTCGCGGAAGAAGCCGTCGGCATCGGTGGCGCGCACCTCAACGTTGTAGCGTCCCTTGTGGAGATTGACAAAAGTGATATGGTTGTTGCCACCGTCAAGCCGTTGCCAAGCCCCTCCGTCCACTCGGTATGCGAAACGGACACTGCGGGCATTGACATGATTGAACGTGGAGAAAAACAATTCCACAACATTGGAATTGGATGGAATGGTAATTTCGTTATCCTGAAAAGAATATGTCATTTTTCCATCTATACTCGCCGCAGTCAGTGCCAGTCTGTGGGGAGTATTTGTGCTGTAGTCCGGATTGATGACCAGCCGGGCGTCGGTACAGGTCACGATTATGCTACCACCCTTGCTGCTCACATCGAGAAACTGGCTCACACCGATGTTACGGTCGCTGCTGTGCATTGTACGCTGACGGCCGTCGATGGTATATTCCTTTATCATCTTGTCGGTAACGAGCCACAGATTGCCCTTGCCATCGCATGTCATGGCGTTCACCGGATCACCCGACTCAATGCCGGCCTCTGATATGCTGACGAGCCGTCTCTGCTTCCGGTCGTAACGGAAGACGTTGCCCAACCAGTCGGTTGTCCACACCGTGCCGTCGGGGGCCACGGCCAATGCCTTGCTTTCCGTACCACTCTGCATCACTTCCACTTTTCCGTCATCACCGCAATATGCCAGTTCGCAACGCGGCGTAATGAAGTATATCCCGCCGCCGGGTGCCAAATCCATCTTGCGAATGTTACCCAACACTTTGGTGACTGTCTCTACAGAACCTTCCACCTTACCACCCGCATACCGGCATCTGTACAATCCCGTCGCATCGCCGATATAGAGCCACCCGCCGCGATTCACGGCCACGCAGCCGATACGCGTCCCTGCGGTCAGCAGCTTGCTCCATTCTTTGGGCCGCGCCTCTATCGTCTTCGTCCAAAAAACTTCTGTGTTCGTGTGTCCGATATATCCGCCGCCGGTCTCTATGAAGTCGTGGCGCGTGTTGGCGAGCATAACGGGCAACTCCATTGGGGCAGTCTTATCCACTCCTCCTCTGTCATTCACGCGTATGCGGTTCTCCATGTTTATACCGCCCGTCCATTCGTTGCCGTATCTGTCTGTAAAGCGGCATGTCAATTCGGTAAACATCAGTTTATCCGGTTTTGTCTTTCCTATGAGGCGGTAATTGCGATCGAACGTGTAGTTTCCGTTTTCTGTCGCGGCTGTGATGATACCGTTACTGTCGCAACTCACCACAACCACACGTCCGTCAGGGATATTTTTGTCCAGTTGGTGTATGGAATAGTCCTGTTTGTCAAGCACGAAGATATTCTTCCGCGTGCCGAAGACTATGTTGCCACCGGCATCTTCACACATAGACAGTATGCCGTTGCTCTGCCCGATGCGCCGAGGATTGTGGCGGTCATTGCGGAACACGTCTATCTGATAGCCGTTGTCACGACACAGTCCGCCCTCCACCGTGCCGTACCACACATATCCCTCGCTGTCCTGCATCATCGTCCGTGTGCCCACCAGTGGCATGAGGTCGCGTGTGAGCTGAAGTATCTCGATGGTATCGCCAGCCTCCGCCGTCATCATATGAAACATGAGAATGGCGGTAATGATGATGCGGAACGGGCGTATAGTGGTATGTGATGCGGACATCTATGTCGGTGATTATGTTAGAACTTGCCCCGCGTTATCTCGTCGTTCAGATACGAATACACGTAACCTGGACTTTGAAAATAAAGCCCCGTATTCTTGTCGGCGAGCCGGTCGTATGTATCGGAGTTGTAGAAGATGTTGATGGCGGTGTCCATTGTCACGCCATGCCGTTTGATAAGAAGTTCAATCAGCTGGGCATACATTTCTTCCTGCATCATCTTTATCTGCTGCTCGGTCAGTTTCATAAGCGTGTGAGTTTGGAGATTGCGTAGTCTGTTCCGAAATAATACTGGAAGGTTACGCCCTTGGAATATTTCAGTTCCTGAACGAGCTCTGCCAGCGAGATTGCTTTTGCCACATAACGGCGCAACTGAAACGTAACGCCATCATCGGCAATGGGACCGTATATTATGTCATAACTGTGTGCGGGCTGCGGTGTGTTTATATCGCGGTTTCTCAATATGAATTCGGCCCATTCCTCGCTGTATCCGTCAAAAAGCCTTACGTTGAGACTGCCATCGGCAAGCGACCGCTCGTCGAAATCGAAACATGTGACCGTAGGACTTCCCTTCTGCATTATCAGCGTGCGCTGTTCGGCCATGCGAATGGCCTGCTGTCTGTCTGCCGACAGATAGAAACCGCGTCCGAAGTCCTTGTATGGCTTTGTTTTCGACAAGTCTGGACGGTCGATGACTATGTTTGAACCGTGATACAGAATCATACGCTGCCGTATTTTAGTTTCCCGCCGTTACGTCCGCAGATAACAGTCAAAGCCTCAATAGCTTCATCGAACGGCAACGTGTGCAGGACATCATAGAAAGAGAAAAGGTATTCCATACCTTTGAACCTGTTGATGTAGTTGTACGCCTGCCTGTCACTGAGGCCGAACCGGACGGCAAACTCAGCGATAAGCGCAATGGTGTATCTCAGTTTATTGGTGTCTTCTCTTGACATAGCAGCTTAATAATTATATTACCTTTATATACATTCCACACAAAGTTCACTCCAGCTCCGCCTTCAGGAACCGCGGGGTATATCCTTTCGTGCTCGCGGCCACCTCTTCGGGCGTTCCTGCAGACAGCACTTCGCCACCACCGCGTCCGCCCTCGGGCCCCATGTCGATGATGTGGTCGGCCAGCTTGATTACGTCGAGGTTGTGCTCGATTATTATCACCGTGTTGCCGCGGTCGACAAGGCGGCCTATCACCTCCATCAGTATGCGTATGTCCTCGAAGTGCAGTCCCGTGGTAGGTTCGTCCAGGATATAGAGCGTGCGGCCCGTGTCCTTCTTGCTCAGCTCCGTGGCCAGTTTCACGCGCTGGCTCTCGCCGCCAGAGAGCGTGGTGGAAGGTTGTCCGAGCTTGATGTAGCCGAGGCCCACGTCCTGTATGGTCTTTATCTTGCGCAGTATGTCGGGCACGTTCTCGAAGAACTCCACGGCCTGATTTATCGTCATGTCGAGCACATCGGCTATGCTCTTGCCCTTGTAGCGCACCTCGAGCGTCTCGCGGTTGTAGCGCTTGCCGTGGCACACCTCACAGGGTACCATCACGTCGGGCAGGAAGTTCATCTCGATGGTCTTGTAGCCGTTGCCGCCACATGCCTCGCAACGCCCGCCCTTCACATTGAACGAGAAGCGACCGGGCTTATATCCGCGTATCTTCGCTTCGGGCAGGTTGACAAAGAGCGAGCGTATGTCGCTGAACACACCTGTATATGTGGCGGGATTTGAGCGCGGCGTGCGCCCTAACGGACTTTGGTCGACGTTGACAACCTTGTCGATGTTCTCCAGTCCCTCTATGTTGTCGTAGGCCATAGGCTTCTTCAGCGAACGGTAGAAGTGCTGCGAGAGGATGGGCTGCAGCGTTTCGTTGACAAGCGTCGACTTGCCCGAACCGCTCACTCCCGTAACAACAATCAGCTTGCCAAGGGGAAACTCCACGTCCACGTGCTTCAGATTGTTGCCCGACGCACCGCGTATCCACAGACTCTTGCCGTTGCCCGGGCGCCGCGTCAGGGGTACGGCTATTTTCGTTTGTCCGGTGATATAGGCTATGGTTGAGCCGAAGCCCCCATCAGCCGCCCCAAAGGGGGATGACTGGTATGAACAGGCCTCCCCCCCTTTTGTGGATGTAAGGGGAGCCGGACCCTGATACACAACCTCACCGCCCTTGCGTCCTGCCTTGGGACCTATATCAATAAGCCAGTCGGCGGCCAGCATCATGTCCTTGTCGTGTTCCACGACGATAACGGTGTTACCCAAGTCGCGCAGCTCCTTGAGAGAGCGTATCAGCCGCTCATTGTCACGCTGGTGAAGCCCGATACTCGGCTCGTCGAGAATGTAGAGCACATTGACCAGCTGCGAGCCTATCTGCGTTGCAAGACGTATGCGTTGGCTCTCGCCACCCGAGAGCGTGGCCGACTGACGGTTGAGCGACAGATAGTCGAGACCCACTTCGAGCAGAAAATTGATGCGAGTGCGTATCTCTTTGAGAATTTCCGCCGCTATCTGCCGCTGCTGGTTGTCGAGGTGTTCCTCCACGTGGTCGAACCAGTCGCGCAGTTCGGCTATGTCCATGTCGGCCAGTTCGGCTATGTTCTTGTCCCATATCCTGTATGAAAGAGCCTCGCGGTTGAGCCGTTGGCCGTGGCACTCTGGGCACTGACAGACGGCCATGAACTGGTCAGCCCATTTCTGCACCGCTGCCGAGTCATCACTGTCGATTACCGTACGCAGATATTTCACCACGCCGTCGAACGCCACGAAATAGTCGCTTGACGTTTTCACCAGATCCTTGTCTATGCGCACATTTTCCAACGAACCGTAGAGAATCTCACTCATGGCCTCGTCAGGAATGTCGCAGACCGGCGTCTTTATATCGCATTCATATTTCTTCAAAATGGCATCTATCTGCCAGAATATCATCTGGTTCTTGTACTTTCCCAACGGCACTATCGCCCCGGCATGTATGCTCTGCCGGTTGTCGGGGATAACTTTTTTCAAGTCTATCTCGTTTATCTGTCCCAATCCCTTGCAATGGGGGCAGGCACCCTGCGGCGAGTTGAACGAGAAGTTGTTCGGTGCCGGATCGCTGTAGGATATGCCCGTTGTGGGGCACATCAGACGTTTGGAGAAATGCTTGGCTTCACCCGTGTCCTTATCCAATATCATTATCAGTCCGTCGCCCTGCTTCATGGCCGTGGCCACCGTCTTGCGCAGACGTTCGTCATCCTTGTCCTTCGGCTGCACCTGCATCTTGTCTATCACCACCTCGATGTCATGGTTCTTGTAGCGGTCGGTCTTCATACCGCGGACGATTTCCTTCACCTCACCGTCCACACGCACATACAGATACCCCTTCTTGCGCATGCTCTCGAACAGCTCGCGATAGTGTCCCTTGCGGCTGCACACAAGCGAGGCAAGTATGAAAATCTTGCGGCCGGCATAGTCTTCGGTTATCATGTCGAGCACACGCTCTTCGGTGTATTTAACCATCGCCTCACCCGTGGCATAGCTGTAAGCACGGCCGGCACGGGCGAAAAGCAGACGCATGAAGTCGTAAATTTCGGTTGTAGTGCCCACGGTTGAACGCGGATTCTTGTTGGTGGTCTTCTGTTCGATGCTTATCACCGGGCTGAGACCTGTTATCTTGTCAACATCGGGACGTTCCATGCCGCCGAGAAAGTTACGAGCATAGGCCGAAAACGTCTCTATATAACGTCGCTGTCCTTCGGCGAAAATGGTGTCGAAAGCCAGTGATGACTTGCCCGAGCCCGACAGTCCGGTAATGACGGTCAGACTGTCGCGCGGAATCTCCACGTCAATATTCTTAAGGTTGTGCACACGCGCACCCCACACATTTATCTTCTTGTCCTCTCTTTCCATAAATCATTCGTTTACTACCGATTCCGTATAGTCGCGCAGTATGTTCACGTCACGCTTGATGTTGTACTCCCGGCCGTCGGCCCCCTTGGCTTTCACCAGAACGAAGTATACCCCGGCCTTCACCTCCTTGCCGTTGTACGTTCCGTCCCATCCCCCATTGATGTCGGTCCACTCATACAGTTTCTGCCCCCAACGGTTGAATATGTAAGCCTTGAAGTCTACTATGCTCTTGTGGTTGTCCTTGGCCTTGTAAATGTCGTTTATACCGTCGCCATTGGGAGAAAAGGCATTGGGCATTTCAAGCAGACTCGTACTTATGCTCACTCTGATGGTGCTGACAAGTTCGGGCTCGCCGTCGCCATAGCTGACATATAGTGAAACGGCTGTCGACCCAGACTCACGGAAGTCGTACTCCGTGTTCTCCTCATATCTCACGATGAAAGCATCGGTCTGCCCCTCTTTCACAAACCGCCATTCGTATGCCGGCGTCACACCCTCGTCAATGTACGACGGGTTGGCCCTGAACGTTACGTGCAACGGAGCCTCTGCATCAACAATGGCTTCGGTTTCCTCCATTTCTTCTCCATCTACAGTATAATACGCCGTAGGATTGAAGTCGGCAAAAGCAATCTGCGGCAGCATGACCGTCAGGAAAGCGACCAATATCAGTCTTATTTTAGTTGTCATAATTGCATTAATATAAAGTCATAATCTGATTAGAATCAATATAGATTGCAAAGTTACACAGAAAAATCCAATTTTGACTTCAGACATGAAGATAAAAAAACGTCTGATTCCTGCCACGATAGTCGAAAATAGTGCATATAAGCGGAAAGAAACCGTTTTACCTACATTTTTTACACAATTTAGTACAAATTATCGGATAGTTTTGCATATCTTCGCTGACGTAATGATTGTATTATATAATAAACTGTAAATAAGACATTATGAAAAGACGGTATCTAATATTGGCAGCTATGGCACTGATGATGCCTGTCACAACGACAATGGCTGACAACAAAGATTGGGGCAACTTACAAAAGTATGAGAAACAGAACTCAGAGGTAAGACAATTACCGAAAGAGCAACGCCGGGTGGTATTCATGGGCAACTCCATCACGGAGAACTGGGCACGCATGCGTCCCGCGTTCTTCAAGGAAAACGGATATGTGGGCCGCGGAATCTCCGGGCAGACGAGCTACCAGTTTGTGGTGCGCTACCGGCAGGATGTGATCGAGTTGCGGCCCGAACTGGTTGTCATCAACACCGCCACTAACGATGTGGCCGAAAACACAGGGCCGTACAACGAGGAGCGCACAATGTCCAACATAAAGACAATGGTAGACCTGGCACTGGCCAACAAGATAAAGGTGATACTCACCTCCACCCTGCCCGCCGCCAAGTTCGGCTGGAACCCGCGCATCACTGACGGTGCCGAAAAAATAGCCAAGCTGAACGAACGCATCAGAGACTATGCAGCACAGAAAAACATTCCATTCGTCGACTATTATTCGAAAATGGTCACCGGCACCAACCGCGCACTCAACCCAGCGTACACCAAAGACGGCGTGCACCCGACGGAAACCGGATATGCCGTGATGGAACCGATGATTAAGGCCGCCATCGACAAGGCATTAGAGGCTGACATAAAAGACAAATAAAAAAATATGTGTCTTCCTGCATCTTGCATGAAAGGTCATTCCCCTGTCAATCTTATCCGTACGCCGTCTTTCTTGTACTCGGACAGGAAAAACGAATATTGCGGATATTTTTTCAGCAGGGGAATGACCTTTTTCAAGAATTTCCGGCCATCATACAAGAGCAAATCGATATAGCAGTGTCCCGTGCCGGTGGCTCCGCCAAGCAGATATCCCGCTCCTTGGGCGAGCAATACTTCATCCTCAAGTTCGGACATTATCTTGTCACGCTCCTCCTGCGCTTCTTTCTGAGCGTTTTCACTGCTGTCATTAAAGGCGAAATAAATGAAAACCGGACGCGCCCCAAACCCTTCAAAACTGTCGTACAGTTTTGTTTCGCCATCATAATACTGAAAGACAAGTTCTTCCAAACATGTGTGTCCGGCCACTACATCATCACGCAGGCCATCACCTTCTTTCTTCATGCTGTAAACTTCATACGCTTTATGCGGGCTGACAAAACCGTCCTTTCCATGTTCCTCCAACGTTTTCATCATGCAGCTTTTCAGCTCGGGCAGCGGTATCATGCCGGAGCTCAAACTGTCTGCACATTCTGCATCGGCAACATACATATACGAGAAGTCCTCGCCTATCATGCCATCCATCATCAGACTAAAGGCATTATACGATTTTGCTTCCGACAATGAACATAGCGACTTCTCGTAATACGACAATGCGAAATCGTTGGTTTTCTCACGATATACAACACCCACACGTACGTCGGCCATATCTACATCAACACCATACACGGCAAGACGATGTGGCGTGTCATCACCGGGCTGGCAAGAATAGAACTTCCATTTGTCCTTCAAACGCCCGGGCATACGTGATATAAGATAAGGATAAACGTAGAACAAGTGGGGT
>NZ_URNN01000090.1 GCF_900549175.1 uncultured Prevotella sp.
GGGCTTTCCCGATGTTTTAGTTGCAGGTTTTTGAATTTTACCCAAAACTTTTTCGGTTAAATCGGATTTAATGATTAACTTTGCGGCCAGAATCGATTTTGACTAATGATCATGAACTTAGAATTACTGACAGCCATCTCTCCGATAGATGGCCGCTATAGAGGCAAGGCCGAACCGCTGGCCGATTACTTTTCGGAGTATGCCCTTATCCGCTATCGTGTACGGGTGGAGATAGAATATTTCATCACCCTCTGCGAATTGCCGCTTCCCCAGCTTGAAAGTTTCGACAAGAGTCTGTTTGAGCGTTTGCGTGCCATCTACCGCGACTTCAGCGTGGCCGACGCACAGCGTGTGAAAGACATCGAGAAGGTGACCAACCACGATGTGAAGGCCGTGGAATATTTTATCAAGGAAGAATTTGACAATATAGGCGGACTTGACGCTTACAAGGAGTTTGTGCATTTCGGACTGACGTCGCAGGACATCAACAACACGAGTGTGCCACTGTCCGTGAAAGAGGCACTTGCCGATGTTTACTGTCCGGTGGTGGAGGAGTTGATAGCCCAGTTGCGCGACTATGCCGAAGAGTGGAAAGACGTGTCGATGCTGGCAAAGACACACGGACAGCCGGCCTCTCCCACACGTTTGGGCAAGGAGATAATGGTGTTTGTGTATCGCCTCGAAAAACAGTTGAAGGCACTCAAGAGCGTGCCGGTGACGGCGAAGTTCGGTGGCGCCACAGGCAATTACAACGCCCATCATGTGGCCTATCCGCAGTACGACTGGCGTGAGTTTGGCAACCGGTTCGTGAGCGAGAAACTCGGTCTGCAGCGTGAGCAGTATACCACCCAGATAAGCAATTACGACTATCTGGCCGCCATATTCGATGCCATGAAGCGCATCAACACCATCGTCATCGATCTCGACCGCGACTTCTGGATGTACATCTCGATGGAATATTTCAAGCAGAAGATAAAGGCGGGCGAAGTGGGCTCGAGCGCCATGCCGCACAAGGTGAACCCCATAGACTTTGAAAACAGCGAGGGCAACCTCGGTATGGCCAACGCCATATTGCAGTTCTTGGCACAGAAGTTGCCTGTAAGCCGTCTGCAGCGCGACCTTACCGACTCTACGGTGCTGCGCAACATAGGAGTGCCCATGGGGCACGGTCTGATAGCTTTCCAGAGCACGCTGAAAGGCCTGCGCAAGCTCATCCTCAACGAGGCAAGGATAAATGAAGACCTTGACGGCACGTGGGCCGTGGTGGCTGAGGCCATACAGACCATACTGCGCCGCGAGGCTTATCCGCATCCGTATGAGGCGCTGAAGGCTCTCACCCGCACCAACAGCAAGATGACGGAAGAGACGATACATGAGTTTGTAAAGGGTCTCGACGTCAGCGACAGCGTGAAGGCCGAACTCATGGCCATAACCCCGCATACATACACCGGTATCTGATACGGGTGACGGCTGCGGATGACGGTAAGGGCCGCCTGAATGAAAAAGGATATTATAAACACATTAATATATTATAAACAGAGTTAGTAAATCAACAGAGTAGTAACACAAGGCACAGGCCGTGAGGCTTGAACTTTAAAATTTGGAATTATGGATTTGGAAAACGAAAAGAAAACAGAAGAGATGTCTGCCGAAAAGAATGTCGGTGGCCGCGAAGGCTATACGCAGTCGGAGCAGACTGGAAATTATCAGAGCTATCGAAGCACTACAGGTCGTTCACCGCGTCCGCGCATACAGCAGCGCGCATATACAACCGAGCGTGCAAGTTACAACAAGAAGAGCAGCGGCGATGAGGAGAGCTTCCGTCCTGAAGGTTTCGGGTCGGGACTGCAGAGCTCATCGCAGCGTCCGGCCTACCGTCCGCGTTACAACAACAACGGAGAGGGCGGCTACAACAACAACCGCAGCAGCTATGGCCAGCAGCGCGGAGGCTACAACAGTTACAACAACAACGGCGGCTATGGTCAGCAGCGCCCCAACACCTATCGTCCGCGTTACAACAGCAACGGCGGTGCCGAAGGTGAGGAGACAACGGGCTACGGCCAGCAGCGCAACAGCTATAACAACAATGGCGGCTACGGCCAGCAGCGCCCCAACACCTATCGTCCGCGTTACACCACCAACAACAACGGTGCCGACGGTGAGACAACGGGTTACGGTCAGCAGCGCGGCGGCTACAACAGCTATAACAATGGCGGCTACGGCCAGCAGCGTGGCGGTTACAACAACAACCGCGGCGGCTATGGCCAGCAGCGTGGTGGTTACAACAACAACCGTGGCGGCTATGGCCAGCAGCGCGGCGGCTACAACAATGGCGGCTACAACAACCGCGGCGGTTATCGTCAGCATACGGCCGACTACGACCCCAATGCCAAGTACAGCATGAAGAAGCGTATAGAGTACAAGGAGGAGAACTATGATCCTACGGAGCCTGTGCGCCTTAACAAGTTCCTGGCAAACGCAGGAGTGTGCAGCCGTCGTGAGGCCGACGAGTTCATACAGGCAGGTGTGGTTACGGTGAATGGCAATGTGGTGACAGAGCTCGGCACAAAGGTGCTGCGTACTGATGACATCAAGTTTCACGATCAGGCGGTGGCTTTGGAGAAGAAGGTATATGTGCTTCTGAACAAGCCCAAGGACTATGTTACCACGAGCGACGACCCGCAGCAGCGCAAGACGGTGATGGACCTCGTGAAGAATGCCTGCCGCGAGCGCATCTATCCGGTGGGACGTCTCGACCGCAACACCACGGGTGTACTGCTGCTCACCAACGACGGTGACCTGGCCAGCAAGCTGACACATCCCAAGTTCTTGAAGAAGAAGGTGTATCATGTGTATCTCGACAAGAACGTTACGGCACACGACATACAGCAGATACGTGACGGCATCACACTTGAAGACGGTGAGATAAAGGCCGATGCAGTGGAATACGCCGATCCGGTGGACAAGAAGCAGGTGGGCATCGAGATTCACAGCGGCAAGAACCGCATCGTGCGCCGCATCTTCGAGAGTCTCGGATATCGGGTTACCAAGCTCGACCGCGTGCTCTTTGCCGGTCTTACAAAGAAGAATCTCCGTCGCGGAGACTGGCGTTACCTCACAGAGGAGGAGGTAGACCGTCTGCGCATGGGAGCTTATGAATAATGTTTGTACAGATATGGATAAGATAAGCAGAACGAAAGTGGCCGATGTGCTGAAGTGTACCGACTTCGGCACTATCGTCAACGTGAAGGGTTGGGTGCGCACGCACCGCAGCAGCAAGGCTGTCGACTTTATCGCAATCAACGACGGCTCTACAATAAAGAATGTGCAGGTGGTGGTGGACCCGGCAAAATTTGACGATAATGTATTGAAGCAGATAACCACCGGTTCGTGCATAAGTGTGAACGGCGAGCTGGTGGAGAGCCAGGGTGCCGGACAGACGGTGGAGATACAGTGCCGTGAGATAGAGGTTTACGGCCTCTGCGGCAGTGACTATCCCATGCAGAAAAAGGGGCAGAGCTTCGAATATATGCGCCAGTATGCCCACATGCGTCTGCGCACCAACACGTTTGGTGCTGTGATGCGCATACGTCACAACATGGCCATCGCCATTCACAAGTATTTCCATGACCATGGCTTCTTCTATTTCCACACGCCGCTCATCACGGCGAGCGACTGCGAGGGTGCCGGCCAGATGTTTCAGGTGACCACAAAGAACCTCTACGACCTGAAGAAGGATGACGAGGGCAAGATAATCTACGATGATGACTTCTTCGGCAAGCAGGCTTCGCTCACCGTGAGCGGACAGCTGGAGGGTGAGCTTGGTGCCACGGCATTGGGGGCCATATATACGTTCGGTCCGACGTTCCGTGCCGAGAACAGCAACACGCCGCGTCACTTGGCCGAGTTTTGGATGATAGAGCCGGAGGTGGCCTTCATCGACCTCAACGACCTGATGGACCTTGAGGAAGACTTCATCAAGTATTGTGTGCAGTGGGCTCTTGACAACTGCAAGGATGACCTTGAATTCCTCAACAAGATGGTTGACAAGACTTTGATTGAAAGATTGAAGTCGGTGGTTGCCGATTCGTTCGTGCGTCTGCCTTACACAGAGGGTATCAAGATTTTGGAGAAGGCCGTGGCCGACGGGCGTAAGTTTGAGTTCCCCGTAAGCTGGGGCATGGATCTGGCCAGCGAGCACGAGCGTTATCTGGTGGAGGAACACTTCAAGAAGCCTGTCATCATGACCGACTATCCGAAAGCCATAAAGGCGTTCTACATGAAGATAAACGAGGACGGCCGCACCGTTCAGGGCACCGACGTGCTGTTCCCGCAGATAGGTGAGATAATAGGCGGCAGTGTGCGTGAGGAGAATTACGACAAGCTGATGGGCGAGATAAAGGAGCGCAACATCCCGATGAAGGATATGTGGTGGTATCTCGACACCCGCAAGTACGGAACATGTCCGCACGGAGGTTTCGGGCTCGGTTTCGAGCGTCTCATCCTGTTTGTCACAGGCATGCAGAACATACGCGACGTGATACCGTTCCCGCGCACGCCGAAGACAGCCGAATTCTGATTGGCTTCGTCTTAAGCGGATAATCAAGCGCAAAGACGAACAATTAAATGCAAAGACGCGGAGACGCAAAGAATATAAAGAGACGCGGAGATTCAGAAGCATAAAGGCTTGCTCTGATTCTCCGCGTTTTTTTGAAAGCCTCTCCTTAATCCCAAGGAGGTGATAGAGGTTTTCGCGATATTAAAGATTTTATCTCCAGCCCTCCCTTTTTTGGGGGGGAGGGGTTGGGGGAGAGGCCTTCTTTTTGTTTTTTCACACCAACTGTATGCCCTCGTCGCTGATGGTTATCAGCCGCCGGCGGTACAGGTCTCCGACAGCTTTCTTATACGTCTTCTTGCTCACCTTGAAACGGTCGGCAATAAGTTCGGCCGGACTCTTGTCGCCAAGATTGCAACGGCCGTTGTTGGCCTTGAGGTATTCCAGAAGGGTGTCGGAGAAGTCTTCGGTATGGCGGCGTCCGGTGGGTTGGAGGGTTATGTCTATCTTTCCGTCCTGCCGTATGTGGTCTATGAAGCCGCGCAGGCGTTCGCCAGTCTTGATGTCGCGGAAAATCTGGTCTTTGTATATCAGTCCGGAGAAACGGTTGTCGACGACGACCTTGAATCCGAGTTCGGTCTTTTGCCATACGAGCAGCTCCACCTCGTCGCCGTGTTTGTATTCCGGCCTTTCCCTGTCGAGATAACGCTCGACTTTTGCCGTGGCCATCATCCGGTAGCTTTCTTCGTCGACGGTCACATATACGATGTACGACGTTCCGAGCGTCATGCGCTTTTTCTGTTCGCGGAAAGGGCAGAACAGGTCTTTCATGAGTCCCCAGTTAAGAAATGCGCCATATTCGTTTACCCATGCCACTTCGAGATATGCAAATTCGCCCACACGCGCCAGCGGCGTGAGGGTGGTGGCTATGAGCCGCTCGTCCTGGTCGAGATATACGAACACTTCGAGTTCGTCGCCCGGGCGCGCGCCTTTCGGCACATAACGTGAGGGCAGGAGTATTTCGCCTTCGTCGCCTCCGTCGAGATACAGTCCGAAATCTACTTTCCTCAACACTGTTAGTGTGTTGTAGTCTCCTAATTTTATTCTGTTCATGGTTGGATATCGTTTGGTTCTGTTGTCATTACCATTCCGTCGCGCATCTTTATGGTGCGGTCGGTGATGGACGCCAGTTGCTCGTCGTGTGTAACGATGACAAATGTCTGTCCGAACTTATCGCGCAGGTTGAAGAACAGTTGGTGCAGCTCCTGCTTGTTCTTCGAGTCGAGGCTTCCCGACGGCTCGTCGGCAAGGATGACCGCCGGGTTGTTGACCAGTGCCCGTGCCACCGCCACACGCTGCTTCTCTCCACCCGACAGTTCGTTGGGCTTGTGGTTGGCACGGTCTGACAGTCCCATAAAGTCGAGCAGTTCGAGGGCTCTTACCTTTGCCTCTTTGGTGGACCGCTTGGCAATGTATGCCGGAATCATGATGTTCTCAATGGCCGTGAACTCGGGTAGAAGCTGATGGAACTGGAAGACGAAGCCAATGTGCCTGTTGCGGAACTCGGCCAGTTTTCTTGCGTTCATGCTGCTCGTGTCAATGCCGTCTATCATCACGGTGCCGCTGTCCGCCTTGTCGAGCGTGCCTATTATTTGCAGCAGAGTGGTCTTGCCGGCACCGCTCGGTCCGACGATGCTCACCACTTCGCCCTTGTTTATCTCAAGGTCAATGCCTTTGAGCACTTGCAGTTGGCCGAAACTTTTCTTAATGCCTTGAATTTTTATCATTGTGCTATCTTCTGTTTTTTTCTTTGTCGTTATATGGAAAACTGCCAATGTCTCCGTTAGTTAATATCTCTCTTTCCCGCTTTGTCTGCCGGGGCCGTTATGCTATAAGCCCCGTTTGCGGTTTATCCACTTGATTATTGACGAGTAGGCGCTCTCCTGCTGCTCCTGATGTTGCGGTGCGGTGAAGGTCATGGCATCCTGCGGCTGTCCGTTTTGGTCGGGGTAGATTATCATCAGGTTGCATGATGGGAAGCAGGCGGTAAGTTCCTCGGGCAGATGCTCGAATGCGGGCTTGTATGACACCGTGCCCGGACGGGCCGTTATGACCACAAGCAGATGGTCTTCGTTGATACAGGTTTTAAGCTCTGTCAGGCTTTTCCAGTGTTGCATCACCTCGTATTCGGCACGTACGTCGGGGTGCCGGTTCTGTATATACTCGTTGATGAGCGTCATCGTCTCTCTCCTGCCGTGGAATATCATGCGGCATCCCACGTTGGCTGCCAGTCTCGACAACCGCTCTGTCCACCGGTAGAATCCCGCTTCAAACTCCACCCGCGACGGCACCGCCACGTGTATGCGTCTCAGTGTTCCAAGGGGCTGTATGATGCGGCATATCATTATCTGCCGGTTGATGTCGGTGATGAGGCCCTGTGTGTATGCCCCCCAGAAACTGTCGCCGGGGTCGGTGCGCCGGTGCAGTCCCATGATTATCTCCGACGCGTCGTTCTCCTTGAAGGCATGCTTGATGCCGTTGGCTATGTTTATGGCCAGCCGGCTTTGTGTCTGCATCCGCACGTCAGCCGAACCGGCCACTGCCTCTGCATGGGCCAGCAGCTTCAGGCCGGCGTTGCGGTTGCGCCCGCTGTAGATGTTGTCGTAAACCACGTTCAGGCCTATCAGGCCGCGGTTGAGCTTCCTGTTGCTTGTCAGTATCGCCAGATGCACCAGCGAGTCGGCATCCTCTGCATGTTGCAGCGGCAGCAGTATCTTCTCGTCATCGCCCGTCTTTTCCGTCTCCTCCGGCTGCATCTTCTCGCGCAGCAGAATTTTGCGCGCCGAGTTCTCCACCACAAACGAGCTGATGATGCACGTGAACAGAATCATCATCACCACACCGTTGAGCATGTTGGCATCTACGAGATAGGTGCCGTCTTCCATCTTCAGGTTCATGCCCACCATGGTCATGGCTATGCCGCCGGCGGCATGGGCTTCGGTCAGTCCGAACATCATGTGTCCTGACAGCAGCGGTTTCTTGAACGACACGCATGACACGTAGGCAGCTATGGCCTTGCTCAGTGTGCCCACAATCACCATGCACAGCACTACCCACAACGTGTCAATGCCCTTGAACAGTACGCGTATGTTGATGAGCATGCCCACACCGATGAGGAAATAGGGTATGAAGAGAGCGTTGCCTATAAACTCGATGCGGTTCATCAGCGGCGACAGACTCGGAATGAACCGGTTGAGTATCAGTCCGGCAATGAAGGCTCCGAAGATGCCTTCCAGACCGCACATCTCTGATGCGGCCGCACTGAGAAACAGCACCGACAGCACATATATGTACAGCATCACGGCATCGGCATAGCGTCTGAAGAACCACCGCGTGAGCCGTGGCAGCAGAAAGGATGCTCCTACACAGAACAGTGCCACCTTGATGACGAACAGCACCCAGAACAGACCGCCGGACTCGCCGTTGTGCGCTCCCACTATGGCGGCAAGGACAAGCAGCGACAGTGCAAGGGCTATCATCGACGACCCCACACTCAGGGCCACGCTTGGATGTCGTTGCAGACCGTATCGGCAAACGATGGGGTAGGCTATCAGCGTGTTGGCGGCGAGTATGCACGACAGCAGCAATGATGCCGTGGGCGAATATCCCAACAGGTAAATGCCCGTGACGTAGGCCATGGCAAAAGGTATTGCGAAGGTGAGCAGACCGAAAATCATGAACCGTACCTTGCGCCGCATGATGTCCTGAAGGTTCATTTCCAGACCGGCGAGGAACATGATGTAAAGTACGCCCACCTTGCCGAACAGTTCGAACGACGAGTCGCGCTCGAGAATGTTCAGACCGTAGCGGCCCACGACGATACCGGCCAGCACCATTCCGATGATGTGCGGGATACGCAACTTGCCCATGATGATGGGTGCAAAGAGGATGATGCACAGCACGACAAAGAATATCAGTGTCGGGTCGGTAATGGGAAAATAATGTGATATATCGGGCATAGTCATCGAGTCGCGGTCACTGTTTTATGGTGCAAAGGTGCAAAAAAAATGTCAGATTAACGGCTTGCAGGCACAAAAAATATCATTAGTGGCCTATAATAGCATTAAAAGTTGTAATTTTGCGGTGGAAATATTCACAACTTTAAAAATAACAGACTTATGAAAGTAGCAATTGTTGGAGCGAGCGGAGCCGTGGGGCAGGAGTTTCTGCGTGTGCTTGCAGAGAGAAATTTCCCCATTGACGAGCTTGTGCTCTTCGGATCGGAACGTAGTGCCGGGCGTAAGTACACATTCCGCGACAAGGAATATGAAGTGAAACTCCTTCGTCACGGTGATGATTTCAAGGGGGTGGACATAGCCTTCACATCGGCCGGAGCTGGTATTTCCAAAGAGTATGCCGATGACATCACGCGCCACGGGGCCGTGATGATTGACAACTCGAGCGCTTTCCGTATGGACGAGGACGTGCCTCTCGTGGTGCCGGAATGTAATGCCGCCGACGCTCTCGACAGACCGCGCGGTATAATAGCAAACCCCAACTGCACTACTATAATGATGGTTGTGGCGCTCCAGCCGTTGGAGAAGCTCAGCCACATCCGCCGCATACACGTGGCAAGTTATCAGAGTGCGAGCGGTGCCGGAGCCGCTGCCATGGCTGAGCTTCAGCAGCAGTATGGCGAGATAATGGCGGGGCAGCCCGTCACAGTGAAGAAATTCCCCCATCAGCTGGCCTACAACGTGATACCGCAGATAGACGTGTTCCAGCCCAACGGATACACGAAGGAGGAGATGAAGATGTTCAACGAGACGCGTAAGATAATGCACAGCGACGTGCGCTGTTCGGCCATGTGCGTGCGCGTGTCGTCGCTCCGTGCCCACTCCGAGTCGGTGTGGATAGAGACCGAGCGCCCCATCTCCGTTGAAGAGGCGCAGCAGGCTCTTGCCGCCGCCCCCGGTGTGACGTTGCATGACGACCCTGCCAACCTTGTATATCCCATGCCGCTCGAAACGGCCGGCAAGGATGACATCTTTGTGGGTCGTGTGCGCAAGGACCTTGCCGATGACTGCGGCCTTACCTTTTGGCTCAGTGGCGACCAGATACGCAAGGGTGCCGCGCTCAATGCGGTGCAGATAGCGGAGTATCTTATTGCTAAAGGGAGGTAATCCCTTTTTAGGAGGCTATATCAAAATAAAGTTCACACAATTTGTAGGGACATATTCTTGTATTTGTCTGCCTGTAACATATTGATATCCAATAACTATTGGACGGACAAATACAAGAATATGTCCCTACCAAGTACCATATAGCCATTTTTATACACCCTCTTTAAAAGATTAACTCCTAAAAAGATAACTCATACTTCCTGCAGAACACAATCATACATACAAGTCCGGCTATGGCGAGCGGCGTGCCGAACAGGGCGGGATAACTGTAGCCCAAACCCAGTTCGATGGGCAGTCCGCCGAGCAGCGCACCAACGGCGTTTCCCAGATTGAAGGCCATCTGTATGCTTGCGCCTCCGAGCATCTCCCCGCCGGGAGCATGTTTCAGGATAAGAAACTGCAGCGGACTGCTTACGGCGAAAAGACATCCTGTACATACAACCATAAGCACGGCCGAAATCCACCCGTATTGTGCAAGAGCGGAAGTGAGCAGCAGTGATATCACCGTAATTGTGAGCGTGAAGCGGGCAACATGTCCCGGACCGTATTTGTCCGACACGCGCCCGCTTATCAGGTTACCCGCCACCATGCCGAATCCGGCGGCTATCATGAGCATGGAGATGACGTTGGGGGTGAATCCGCCTTCGTTTATCAGTTGTGGCGTGACGTAGCTGTACCAGCAGAAAATGCTTCCGTTTCCCAACATCGTGGCACCGAGAATCAGCCATGGCGCACCACCGCGCAGGAAGGAGAACTGGCGGCGGAACCCTTTGTCGGGAAGTGGTTCGATATACGGCACCCATTTCCATAGATAGTAGATGACGAGAATACTGCAGAAGATGACAAGCGCAAACGGGCACCGCCACGATATTGCCGAGCTGAGGGCTGTGCCTAAGGGCACGCCGAGCAGATTGGCCACGGTCATTCCCGCTATCATTATCGACACGGCTCCCGTCTTGTGACCTTCGTCGGCGAGACGCACGGCAACAATGGATGCCACACCGAAGTAAGCTCCGTGTGGCAGTCCGGATATGAACCGTGCGGCGAGCAGCAGATGGTAGTCTTGTGCCATGACGGACAACAATGCTCCGGCGAGCATCAGAGTGCCGAGAAAAAGCAGTATGCTCTTTGGCGGATACTTGTGTGCTACGGTGAGCATTGGTGCGCCGCAGCACACTCCGATGGCGTAGGCCGATATCAACCGGCCGGCTTGCGGTATGCTCACTCCCAGGCTCGCGGCCACGTCGGGCAGTATGCCCATCATTACAAACTCGGTTATGCCCAGGGCCAATGTGCCCAAAGCAAGTGCAACGAGACTTTTCTTCATCGTTTCTTTTGTCTTTTTTGTTATCCTGAATATGTCTGTGTCAAATCAAGGATGCAAAGTTAATCAATATTCTCAAAAATATATACGGAAAAAGTAAAGAGTTCCAAATTTTTTATTTAACTTTGCATTATGCTTTGGGGAGAAATCCGGAGCATAATGCAAAGGCATATTGCAGATGGTTCTTAGAATTTAAATCGCCAATTTAAACCACTGAAGAAGAACAAGTCGGCAAGTGATGCGCAATCGTCGTTTCTTTGATGGAGGAGCGTGAAAGACCCATATATATTATAATAATGTATATGTGCGGCTGTTCTGTTCCGTATCATTGACACTCGCGATACGTACTATCCTCCCATCCGTTCCCTCTTCTTTTGTTTCCGGCGACGCGGTTCTTAGACACGGCGGCTCCGAAAAAGTTGTCCGCGATTTGTATTACTATACATAATGTCAACATTTGCATGTTTCGCCCGGCAGATTTCGGAATTTTTGCGTACAGCAAATCCAGGTCTGATTGCTAACTTTGTGAATACATATTTATAACAAACCAATAAAACAATATAACTATGGCAAGATTCAGAATCACAACCAAGCACGTGAAAAACAGCAACGGCATCCGCATTGAGCCGGGCATGTCGGTCGAAGTAGTGACACAAAGCATGTCAAATCCCGTAACGACAAACGGCGGAACTCCCGTCATCGACGCTTTCTATCGCATCTATGGTGTGGACATCAAGAAGGCCGGGTGTCTTAATATGGTGGAGCTGGATGTGGAACGGATATAAAAGAATTGATATGTTACAGAAACAATTTGCCAACTATGGCGACAAGATGTTTGATGAAGATACAGCTAAAATCGTAAGAAAGCATGCCTTTTGGGGAGCAATAGTCATGGCATTGCCCTTGTTCGGTTTCGATTTGGTTGTATTTTGCTTTATTTTATGGCATATGTATTCCGCTCTGTGCGAACGTGCCAACAAAAAGTTAGACAAGGGAAATATAATAGTCGGTTTCATTGTCAATATTCTGATTGCTTTTGCATTAGACACCGTTTTGACTTTTATACCTATTATTGGATGGTTTGGACCCGGCTTTTTGGTTTATCTGCAATTCTATTTCTCGGGTAAGGCGTATTTAGAAACCATTAAGAATAATTAAATCCAAAGTAACAAACGTGGTCGATAACGATCATTTTGATGGAGAACCAATATATTATTAACAACAAAGATTTTATTTATGACAAATTTTGATTTAACAACTAAAAGCGGACTTGCAGAAATTGCATCTTTTCTTATTCGTGGAACTATATTAGAGAATCCATATTCTGCCCTTGCAAAAATGATTTTAGATGCCATTTTTGGAGGAAAACCAGAGGAACAATTGCAAAGGAAAAAAGAAATAATTGAGGCTGTTATCAGAAAGGGTAAAGAGAATGGTGTTAAAGAGATGACCATTGAAACAGAGAATGTGGGAGGTGTGAAATTTGAAACTCCTCCAATAGAAGGGGTACAAATATCGGTAGCTGTCGGACATAATGATAAAATGGTTATTCATGCCAAATATAAGTGATGTATCTATCAGATACAATGCATTTATGTGAATTTGTACATGAAAAGCATTGATAAAGTAAAATTTTGGAATAAAATAATCGAATATTATAATAAAACAACATGTTCCACAATTTTAAAAAAGATGTAGAGTCAAACGGTTTTGAGGCTGCACTGAAAGCATGTAGTGATGCTAATGAGCAGGGATATTCAGAAGCTAAAGTTTATTTGAATGATCTTCACAAGTCAATAAGTCAAGCATCTGATATTATTAGTGATTGTATTGATGGGATGAAGAAGTATAATATAAATGATAGTTCTTTGATTCAAAATATTCGGAAACAACTCCAAACAGTGCAGACTGAATTTGAAAAGTCTTATTCTGATACAAAAGACAGTTTGAATAGGAAAAGTAAAATGTCAACAAGGTTTAATATAACTCTTTTTGGCAAAACGAAGGCAGGTAAAAGCACTCTTATGGAAATATTAACCCATGGTGATGGAACTCACATGGGAAAAGGCGGACAAAGGACAACACGTGATGTTCGTAGTTATGAATGGAAAGGAATGAATGTAACAGACGTCCCTGGTATTGATGCTTATGGAGGTCAAGAAGATGACGCAAAGGCAGAAGAAGCGGCAATTTATGCAGACCTTATTATCTTTATGATAACGGCAGGGCAACCAGAAGGAACTGAGGCAGATTGGATGGTAAAGTTTAAAAAAATGGATAAACCAATTCTTTGTATATGTAATTATAAGCAAAGCCTTGGAGAGAGTATTGACGATTTTCGCTTAAAACGTCTATTATCAAATCCTCAAAAATTAGAGGAAAGGATGAATATCCAAGAGCTGAGGAAACAATTCAATACTTTTTTACAAGAACAATTGCCCAATGAGGATGTTGATTTTCTGATTACTCATTTGCTTGCAAAATTTTGTTCACAGCAACCGGAATATGCTTCTAAAAAATCAGAATTGGAAAAAGTAAGTAAGTTTTCTTTTGTTGAACAATCAATTATAAAAGAGGTTTATACAAATGGGGTGTTACATAGAAAAAAATGCTATCTTTCTATAATAGATGCTCCATTGTATCAACAGATGAATCAATTGTTCACTTTCAGTGCCGAGGCATATAGTCAGTTCCGTGTCATTCGAGACAAAGAGTCTATGTTCAAAGATTGGTGTACTACATTCAATAGAACTCAAAAAAAACGAATATTGGGTGTTGTAACCGAAGAATATAATAAAATAAGGAATTCAATCCCAGGTTTTGTAGAACGACATCTTGAAGATGATGATGTAAATGAAGCCTGGAAAAGGCATTGTACTCAATACAATCCACAGTCAAATATAGAAAGATGTGTAAAATCTATTATAGAAAATCTTGAAGAAAAAACAAAAGATATCTTTTCTGAGTTAAAAACAGAAATGGAGTTTTCTTTTAAATGGAAGGTTAAAACAGGTTTGGGAAACTACCAATTTATAAATTGGAAAAGAGGATTGAATTGGGCTGGAGCAATTGGTGGAGCTGGTTTGACAATAGCAGCTATTGCATTTTCTATTACTCCATTGGGATGGGCTGCACTTGGAGTTACGGCAATTTTTGGCTTTTTTTCGTGGTTATGTGATTCTAGGGAGGATAAACTGCGTGAAAAAAGAGAAAAATTGTCAAAAAACCTCAATGAGAACGTGGATAAAGCAGAACAGCAAGCTAAATATAAAATTTTAAAATGGTATGAACAAAATATTGAAGCTAATGAAAAACAAACATCAAAGCGTTTGTTTATAGTGGGGCGTAGTATGCTGTCACTTT
>NZ_URNN01000091.1 GCF_900549175.1 uncultured Prevotella sp.
CGCAGGGGCAGCAAGCCCATAGCCCGGGGCAGAGCGAAGCGGCACCCCGGGTATACACGGGTGTATGCAATCGCCCTGAAAGGGCAAAAGCATTAAGTATCAACTAATTGCATTAAATACGTATATGCTTTTGCCCTTTCAGGGCGATGATGGTGTTCGGAATGTCAAAACCCGGGGTGCCGCTTCGCTCTGCCCCGGGCTATGGGCTTGTTGCCCCTGCGGGGCGTACATGTAATCGGCATCATTCTTTTTACGGTTTTGAATACTCTGCCTTTCGTGGCATATCCATATCCGTTCTTATTTGTATTCCGATGCGGAACACTCTGCCCGCCCCGGGTTTTCCCTCAGCCGCGGGCGGCGGGTATTATTCGTTGGGGTTGACGTCCCATCCTATGGCGCTGGCGCCGAGCACTGCGGCCGACGAGCCGTCGAGACCGCTCACGAGGAACTGCGCCTTGCCCTTCATGATGTTGAGCACGTGGGCGTCGTAAGCCTCGCGGATGGGCTTCATGATAAGCTCTCCGGCCTTTGTCAGACCGCCGAAGAAGATGAATGCCTCCGGACTGGAGAACGCTGCGAAGTCGGCGCAGGCCTCTCCGAGCATCTTGCCCGTGAAGCGGAATATCTCGTTGGCCACCTCGTCGCCCTTCTCTGCGGCTATGCTCACGTCGAGCGATGTTATCTTCTCGGGGTCGAGCTCGCGCAGCAGCGACGGCTTTTCGCTCTTGGTCAGAATCTCGCGGGCCGTGCGCGCCACGCCCGTGGCCGAGCAATACGTCTCGAGACATCCCGTGCGGCCGCATCCGCATGTGCGTCCGCCCTCGCGTACCATGGTGACGTGGCCCAGCTCACCGGCGAATCCGTCGTGGCCGTAGAGCAGCTGCCCGTTGACGACGATGCCCGAGCCCACTCCCGTTCCGAGCGTGATGACGATGAAGTTCTTCATGCCGCGTGCCACACCGTAGGCCATTTCGCCTATTGCCGCCGCGTTGGCGTCGTTGGTCATGGCCACCGGTATGCCCAGCGCCTTGCTGAACATGTCGGCCAGCGGCACGATGCCCTTGCCCCAAACGATGTTGGGTGCGTGCTCGATGGTGCCGCGGTAGTAGTTGGCGTTGGGCGCTCCTATGCCCATAGACTTTATGTTGCCTATTCCGCCAACCTGGTCTATGATGATGTGAAGTGCCTCTACGGCGGCCTTCACATAGTCTTCCACATTGTCAAAGCCCTGTGTCTTGATGGCCGTGGTGGCTTTGATTTCTCCACGACTGTCTACGATTCCGAATACGGAGTTGGTACCGCCGAGGTCCAATCCTATCACATAAGGCTTAATTGCCGGTTGTTCGTTCATAATACTTATACGTTATTAATTATTGATAAATGAATGAATAATTGTGCCGCAAAGTTAAACAAAAAAAGAAACAGACGAAAGATTTAGCGTTAAAAACTTGTATATTTCGCATAAAATTAGCAATTTTGCATCCATTATGCCGTTTCCGATACATATAAACATTTTGGATTTCATATTCAAGGGAATCCTTATCGGTGTCATCGCGTCAGCCCCGATGGGACCCGTGGGGGTGCTCTGTGTGCAGCGAACGCTGAACAAGGGGCGCTGGTACGGGTTTGTCACGGGAGTGGGGGCGGCCGTGAGCGATATCATCTATGCCGGTGTGACTGGTCTCGGAATGAGTCTCATCGTCGACTTTGTGAGCAATCAGCAGAACAGGTTCTACCTGCAGATTATCGGCAGTTTCCTGCTTTTGGCCTTCGGTATCTACACTTACCGCAGCGACCCCACACGCAATATACGCCGTTCGGGCACCAACAAGGGCACGCTCGTGCACAACTTCGTGACGGCTTTTCTCGTCACGCTGTCCAACCCGCTCATCATTTTCCTCTTCCTTGCCTGCTATGCGCAGTTCGCCTTTGTGCTGCCCAACCATCCGTTCGAGATGTGCGTGGGTTTCATGAGCATTGTGGCCGGCGCGCTGTTGTGGTGGTTCGGGCTGACGTGGCTCGTGGACAAGATACGCGGCAAGTTCGACTACAACGGCATACGGCTCATCAATCAGATTATAGGATGGGTGGTGATGACGTGTTCGGTGATAATGCTTTTCGGAACGGTAACCAACTTATACAGGTTTTTCTGATAGAATACTTATGTACATTGCACAGGAATTGAGAAAGAAGAACATTGCAGAGTATATTCTGTACATGTGGCAGGTGGAGGACACGATACGCGCCTTCGGATGCTCGCTGTCGAGGATAGCCGGCGAGTATGTGTCGCGTTTCGACTATACCGACGGGCAGAAGGAGGAGCTGACAGACTGGTACGGCTACCTGATACGCATGATGAACGAGGAGGGATGCCGCGAAAGCGGACACCTGCAGATAAACAAGGTGACGATGATGCAGCTCGACGAGCTGCACTCGAAGCTGCTCGCCAGCACCAAGTTCCCCTTCTACACGGCCGAATATTACAAGGTGCTGCCCTTCATTGTCGAGCTGCGCAACCGCGGGGCCGACAGAGAGGAGAGCGAGGTGGAGACGTGTTTCAACTCGCTTTACGGCACCATGATGCTCCGTCTGCAGAAGAAGGAGATAAGCCCCGATACGGCGCACGCCGTAAAGGAGATAACCACTCTGGTGGGAATGCTCAACGACTATTATATGAAAGACAGGGAGACACCGCTGGAATTTGAATAGAATCCCAATAGGTATATGAACAACGAAATAGAAAGAAGAAGGACGTTTGCGATAATATCGCATCCCGATGCCGGTAAGACGACGCTTACCGAGAAGTTTCTGCTCTTCGGAGGCCAGATACAGGTGGCCGGAGCGGTGAAGAGCAACAAGATAAAGAAGACGGCAACATCCGACTGGATGGACATTGAAAAGCAGCGCGGAATATCCGTGTCGACATCGGTTATGGAGTTCGACTACGGGGAGTATAAGGTGAACATACTCGACACGCCGGGCCACCAGGACTTTGCCGAAGACACGTTCCGCACGCTGACGGCTGTCGACTCGGCCATAATCGTGGTGGACAGCGCCAAGGGTGTGGAGACGCAGACGCGGAAGCTGATGACGGTGTGCCGCATGCGCAAGACGCCGGTGATAATATTCATAAACAAGATGGACCGCGAGGGACGCGACCCCTTCGACCTTCTCGACGAGCTGGAGCAGGAACTGGAGATAAAGGTGCGCCCGCTGAGCTGGCCGGTAAACCAGGGCGTGAAGTTCAAGGGCGTGTACAACATTTATGAGAACAAGCTCAACCTCTTTACGCCCGACAAGCAGAGGGTGACGGAGAAGGTGGAGGTGGACATCGACAGCACTGAGCTGGACAGCCGCGTTGGCGGTGACGACGCCGCAAAACTGCGCGAAGACCTCGAGCTTGTGGACGGCGTATACCCCGAATTCAACGTCGACGACTACCGTTCGGCCGATGTGGCGCCCGTGTTTTTCGGCTCGGCACTCAACAACTTCGGTGTGCAGGAACTGCTCGACTGCTTCGTGGAGATAGCCCCGAGCCCGCGACCCACAAAGGCGGAGGAACGCGATGTCAGTCCGGAGGAGCCCAAGTTTACGGGTTTCATATTCAAGATAACGGCCAACATCGACCCCAACCACCGCTCGTGCATAGCCTTCTGCAAGGTGTGCAGCGGCCGCTTTGTGCGCAACCAGCCCTATCTGCACGTGCGGTTGGGCAAGACGGTGCGCTTCTCTTCGCCCACGCAGTTCATGGCGCAGCGCAAGAGCACCATCGAAGAGGCGTACCCCGGCGACATCGTGGGACTGCCGGACAACGGCATATTCAAGATTGGCGACACGCTTACCGACGGCGAACAGCTGCATTTCCGCGGCCTGCCGAGCTTCTCGCCGGAGATGTTCAAGTATATCGAGAACGCCGACCCGATGAAGGCAAAGCAGCTGCAGAAGGGCATCGACCAGTTGATGGACGAGGGCGTGGCGCAGTTGTTTGTCAACCAGTTCAACGGCCGCAAGATTATCGGAACGGTGGGACAGTTGCAGTTTGAGGTGATACAGTATCGTCTGGAGAACGAGTACAACGCCAAATGCCGCTGGGAGCCGGTACACCTTTACAAGGCTTGCTGGATAGAGAGCGACGATGCCGCCGAGCTTGAGAACTTCAAAAAGCGCAAGTATCAGTATATGGCCAAGGACAGGGAGGGCCGCGACGTGTTCCTCGCCGACAGCGGCTACGTGCTGAGCATGGCGCAGGAGGATTTCAAGAAGATAAGGTTCCACTTTACTTCGGAGTTTTAATAATGAATTACGAGTTTTGAATTACGAATTACGAATTTTGAATTACGAGTTGTCGGCTTACGCCGATTACGAATTATTCAATTACGAATTATGCCTGCGGGAGACTTGTGGGCAACTCGTAACTCACAATTCGTAAATAACAATTCGTAATTCAATAATTCGTAATCGGCGTAAGCCGACAACTCGTAATTCAAAATTCGTAACTCGTAATTAAAAACTCGTAATTCGTAACTCGTAATTCAAAATTCAAAATGAAAGTAGAAGAAGATATAAGACAGGCCGTTGAGACCATGCGTAAGGGTGGGGTGATACTCTATCCCACCGACACCGTGTGGGGGATAGGCTGCGATGCCACCAACGCCGAGGCCGTGGCACGCATATACAGGATAAAGAAACGTGAAGACTCGAAGGCCATGATATGCCTTGTCGACAGCGACGCACGGCTGCAGCGCTATGTGCGCACGGTGCCCAATGTGGCGTGGGACTTGCTCGACTGTGTAGACAAGCCCACGACGGTGATACTCGACGGGGCCGTGAATCTGGCGCCTAATCTCATCGCCGAAGACGGAAGCATAGCCCTGCGCATCACCAAAGAGGCGTTCTCGAAAGAGCTGTGCTACCGCTTTCAGAAGGCCGTGGTGTCCACTTCGGCCAACATCTCTGGCGAACCGGCGGCGCAGAACTACTGCGACATCTCGCAGGAGATACTCGACGCGGTGGACTATGTGTGCTGGACACGCCGTCAGGAGCACAAGCCTCACACGCCGTCGAGCATCATAAAGCTCGGTATGGGCGGCGAGGTGCGCATAATACGGAAGTGAACGACAGTATAAAACGGAAGTAATGACAGGTGCGGATATAGAGGATATAGGGGAGAGAACGCTGTTCCAACGGCTGCTTGACTGGCGCGAGGACCACATAAGCGAGCGTACATTCATACTGTTTCTCGCTTTTCTCGTCGGCTTCTTTTCGGCCGTCGCGGCCTTTGTGCTGCACGGACTGATAAACCAGATAGGCGCGCTGCTCACCGGTTCGTTCGACCGTTATGCGGCCAACTGGCTCTATCTGGTATATCCCGTGGTGGGCATCTTCATCACTTCGCTGTTTGTGCGCTATGTGGTAAAGGACAACATCAGCCACGGAATAACGCGCATACTGTATGCCATAAGCAGCAAGCAGAGCCGTCTGAAGGGGCACAACTGCTGGTCGTCGGTGGTGGCATCGGCCATAACCATCGGTTTCGGAGGTTCGGTGGGAGCCGAGGCGCCCATCGTGCTGACGGGGTCTGCCATAGGTTCGAATCTCGGCAAGCTGTTCAAGATGGACAACAAGACGCTCATGCTGCTTGTGGGCTGTGGTGCGGCGGGTGCCATTGCCGGCATATTCAAGGCACCGATAGCCGGCCTCGTGTTCACTCTCGAGGTGCTTATGATCGACCTTACCATGGCTTCGCTGCTGCCGGTGCTCGTCTCGTGCGTCACGGCCACTTGCTTTACATACGTTTTCAGCGGGTCTACGGCGCTGTTCTCGTTCCATCTCGACAGCGACTGGGTGATAGAGCGTGTGCCGGCGAGCATCCTGCTCGGCATCACCTGCGGTCTGATAAGTCTTTACTTCATACGTACTATGACTTTCTGCGAGGGCATCTTCGCGCGTTTCAAGGACCGCCCGTATGTGAAACTCGCCATCGGCGGTGCTGTGCTGAGCCTTCTCATATTCTTTTTCCCGTCGTTGTTCGGCGAGGGTTACCGCGACATCAACCTGTTGCTCAACGGACATACCGAAGGCGAATGGAACGACATTCTGCGCAACTCGATGTTCTCGGGCCGCAACAATCTGCTCATACTTTACCTGTCGCTCGTGCTGCTGACCAAGGTTGTGGCCACGTCGGCCACCAACGGAGGCGGCGGTTGCGGCGGTACGTTTGCCCCCAGCCTGTTCATCGGGTGCTTCGGCGGATTCCTGTTCGCGCGGCTTTGGAACATATATAATATAGGTGTGTACATTCCGGAGAAGAACTTTGCGCTGCTCGGCATGGCGGGTGTCATGTCGGGAGTGATGCACGCACCGCTCACCGGCATATTCCTCATTGCCGAGATAACGGGGGGCTACAGTCTGTTTCTGCCTCTCATGATTGTCAGTGTGTGCTCGTATCTCACGATAAACGTGTTCGAGCCGCACAGTATCTACGGCATGCGCCTGGCCAAGCAGGGCAAGCTGATAACCCATCACACCGACCATGCGGTGCTCACGCTGATGAGTCTTGACAGCGTTATTGACCGTCATTACATGTTCGTAACGCCGGAGATGGAGCTTGGAAAGATAGTGAACAAGATAAGTCGCTGCCGTCACGACATACTGCCGGTGCTCGATCCGGCGGGCAATCTGCTCGGCGAGATAGACATAAGGAAGATACGCCACATCATGTTCCGCACGGAGTTGTACCATCATTTCCGTGCCGACCAGCTGATGATGCCGCCGCCGGCAACGCTGTGCGACGACGCTCCCATGACGGAGGTGATGCGCACTTTCGAGCGCACTCACGCCGACGGGCTGCCTGTTCTCGACGGCGACAATCATCTGAAGGGCTACATCTTCCGCCTGCGCATGTACGGCATGTACCGCAAGTTGGTGGCCGACCTGAGCGAGGACTGATGTCCTGACCTGATTTTTTATTATTAACCAGCATCTGAATTTTGTTATGAAGAAAGAAGATTTGAGGATAGTGTTCATGGGAACTCCCGAGTTTGCCGTGGAGACGTTGCGCGCTTTGGTGGACAACGGATATAATGTGGTGGCGGTGGTTACGCAGCCCGACAAGCCTGTGGGCCGTCATGGCAGTGTGCTGCAGCCGTCGGCGGTGAAGCAGTATGCGCAGGAGAAGGGTCTGCCCGTGCTGCAGCCGGAGAAGATGAAGGACCCCGCATTTGTCGAAACCCTGCGCGGCTACAGGGCCAATCTGCAGGTGGTGGTGGCTTTCAGGATGTTGCCGGAAGTGGTTTGGGGCATGCCCGAATACGGAACATTCAATGTTCATGCGGCTCTGCTGCCGCAGTATCGCGGGGCGGCACCCATCAACTGGGCCATAATCAACGGCGAGACGCGTACCGGCGTGACCACTTTCTTTCTCGACAGGGATATTGACACGGGGCGTGTGATAATGCAGCTGCCCTTTGACATAGCAGATGACTATAATGTGGAGAACGTGTATGACGGGCTGATGAGGCTCGGGGCCGACATCTGTCTGCGCACACTTGAGCGCATTGTTGAAAGCGACGGACATCCGGAGGCCATTCCGCAGGAGATGATGGCGGGCGGCACGGGAGAGCTGCATGCCGCTCCGAAGATATTCAAGGAGACATGCCGTATAGACTGGAACCGCGGGCAGAAGCAGGTTTATGACTTCATCCGCGGACTGAGTCCTGTGCCCGGTGCATGGACAATGCTCGTTCCGCCGTCGGGCAAGGCTGCAGTGCTGAAGATTTATTCGGCGTCGAAGACCGACATGGCCTGCTCGGAGAACATCGGTACGGTGGTGGTTGACAGGAAGCGCATGTATATGGCCACGGCCGACGGCATGCTGCGTATCGACGAGTTGCAGCTTGCGGGCAAGAAACGCATGCGTGCCGCCGATTTTGTCAACGGTCTGAACGAGGCCGGAGTGTACACCGTAGAGTAACTTGACGGGCGGATAAACGTAACTTGACGGGCGGATAAAAAATGTAATACTTCTGTATAATAAATCATATCAATCCTCGTTTGATAGATAAATACATAATCAACAAAACGAGCAGCCTATGAGATATTTTACACAGGAGAGTCTTAACCCGAGTGAGAGGACAATAGATTTCATAAAACAGATAGCTTATACCTATCGGGTAATAAAGTTGGGCGACGGCAGTACGATACCGTTTTGCCTGAATTAGTACAAGTTATATGGCATTAGTTTCACCTTCTCTTCTCGCAGCCGATTTCCTCCATCTCGACAGCGAGATAGACATGATAAACAGAAGTGAGGCCGACTGGCTTCATCTTGACGTGATGGACGGCGTGTTTGTGCCCAACATCTCTTTCGGATTCCCCGTGCTCGAAGCTGTGGCACGGCGGTGCACGAAACCGTTGGACGTGCATTTCATGATAGTTCACCCCGAACAGTATATCGCCCGAACGGCAAAACTCGGCGCAATGATGATGAATGTGCATGTTGAGGCATGCCGTCATCTGCACCGCACCGTGCAGGAAATTCACGGTGCCGGCATGAAGGCGGGAGTGACACTGAACCCGTCTACGCCCGTTTCGATGCTCGAAGACATAATCGGTGATGTGGATATGGTGCTCCTGATGAGCGTCAATCCCGGTTTCGGCGGGCAGGACTTCATCGAAAACACCATAGCCAAGGTGGGGCGCCTGCGGCGTATGATAGACGAAAGCGGGTCGCAGGCACTGATAGAAGTGGACGGCGGCGTACATGCAGCCACGGCTCCGCGTCTGGTTGCGGCGGGTGTTGACGTGCTCGTAAGCGGCAGCTATGTGTTCAAGAGTGCGTCTCCCGAGCAGACCATACACGATTTGCGGGAGTTGAAATAGATGTGAGGCTGTATCAAATCCCACCCATAAAACTTGTAGGGACATATTCTTGTATTTGTCCGTCAAATGGATGTTGAATATCAACATGTGATGAACGGACAAATACAAGAATATGTCCCTACTTTGCGTAATGTCTGTATCCTTGGCACAGACTCAATGCCGCACTATATCGTTTTCAGCATTATGTCGTGGTTCTTTGCCATGCGCCGCAGGTTTAGAATGGCATAACGCATGCGGCCGAGCGAGGTGTTGATGCTCACTCCGGTGATGTCGGCAATCTCCTTGAATGACATATTCTGGTAGAAGCGCATGTAAACCACCTCGCGCTGCGGGGCCGGAAGATTCTCCATCATGCGTTTCACGTCGTGCATTATCTGCTCGTTCACAATCTCGTGCTCGCGGCAACTGTCGAGAACAGAGTCGCCCCGCAGGTTGTTGAGGTCGTTGTCCTTTACCGGTTCTATGATATGCTCGTTCTTCTGCTGGCGGTACCAGTCCATAATCACGTTGTGGGCAATGCGCGTAATCCAATAGGAGAACTTGCCGGAGTCGACATATTTGCCTTCCTGCAGTTTGGTTATCACTTTCACGAACGTGTCTTGAAAGATGTCGTTGGCGAGTTCCTGATCCCGCACAACGAACATAATATAAGTAAAGAGCTTCGATTGATTGCGTGCCAATAACTCATCAAAGGCTCCATTGTTTCCTCCTGCATACAGTAAGGCCAACTCTTCGTCGGTCATACTTCCGAATTTTTTCATACTTAATTGTCTTTTTATTAAGTAAAATCTTCGTCGATAGGCTGAATGGTTTTAATTGATTGTTATTAACATTTTATTGTTTACCGTTGCAAAAATAAATAAAAATATCCGCACAGCCAAACAAATGACTGTTAAATCGGCATTTTATTAACGGTTTATATTTGCCACCACTTCTTCTTTTTCCGCTCTTCGCTGCGGTGCCGGCCGGTATATTTCGGGTTGCCGCTCTCCGCTTCTTCCACAACGTCTTGCCATGTTGTGTGTTGGCTTATCATGCGGTAGATGGTGCCCCAGTCGGGTAGTCCGCCGATGTTGCGGTCGTCGATGAACATGTCGACTTTCAGTTTGCGGCTGAAGCTCGGGTTGTTCTGCCGGGTCTCCTCGGGGTAGTCGCGGTTTACGGCCCAAAACTCAAGTCCTCTCTCGCGGCACCATTCCACGGCCTCGTCAAGGAGTTTCCCCTCGCGGACGCTCCACAGAATGAGTCTGTGGCGGTCGTTGGTGAGCATTTTCAGTGTCTCAACCGCGAAAGGAATCTCCTCGCCGATTTCCGGATATTTGTGTTCGACGATGGTTCCGTCGAAGTCTACGGCTATTGTCATAGTTTGATTGATTTGTCGTCTTTGTTACCGTAGTGGCTGCTGGAGTATGTCCCGTAGGTATAGCTGCTGTATTTGCCATACTTTCCGTACTTACCGTATTTGCCATAACCGTAGTAGTAGCCGTACTTCTTCTTCGACATGTCCACACCGTTGAGCACATAGCACATGTTGGGCAGTTTCTTTTCGATGTGCAGCTTGTTGAAGAGCTCGAAGCTGGCCTTCGGGGTATAGTCGGCACGGCACACAACAACGGCCACATCGGCCACCTTACCTATCTGCAGTGAGTCGGTGACGAGACCGGCAGGTGCGGTATCAAGTATGATGTAGTCGTATTTATCTTTGAGTGTTTTGATTATGTCACCCAGATGTTCGCGTGCCAGAAGCTCCGTGGGGTTGGGCGGAATGGGGCCTGCCGGCATCACGTCAAGATTGGCGTTGACGCCCGACGGCGTTACCTGCGTCATGATTTCGTCCATAGAGACATGCTCTTTGTTGAGCAGGTTGGTTATACCCAGTTTTCTGTTCGTGAAGTTGAATATCTGTGCCAGTCGCGGCTTGCGGATGTCAAGACCCATGATGATGACTTTCTTGCCCAGTGTTGCAAAGCTGATGGCCACATTCACGGCATTGAAAGTCTTGCCTTCGCCCGATGTGGACGATGTGAACATGACAACTTTCTGACCGTCTTCAAGCATGAACTGGATGTTGGTGCGCATGGAGCGGAATATCTCGTCTATCTGATTGTTCTCATTCTCATGCACCACTATGCCGTTGTTGTTGTCATCGTTTGTCAGTGCAACGTCTGCTATTATAGGCAGTTTGGTCAGCTTGGCAACATCTTCATGACCTTCAATCTTGTAGCGCATGAGCTGTATGAGATAGATTATGCCCAACGGCAGTCCTATGCCCAATACCAGTGCCATCATCAGTATCATGTTGCTCTTCGGGCTTACCATGCCTGCAAAGACAGGGTCGTCGATGAGCTTTCCCTTGTCGGCGGTGGCGGCAAGCGATATGGAGTTCTCTTCACGCTTCTGCAGCAGCATGAGGTAAAGTCCTGACTTCACTTCCTGCTGGCGGCCTATCTGTGTGAGTATGCGCTCCTGTTCGGGTGTGCTGGCCACCTTGTTGCTGTAGATGGCATACTGTTTCTCTATGCTCTGCAACTGTATTTCGGCCGTGCGGCGTGCCTGTTGCAGAGCCGTGCGGATGCTGCTTTCCAGGTTGTCGAGCTCGCCGGTGATGGCCTTCACCTGCGGGGCTATCTCCGAAGAACCGCGCAACAGCTTGTTGCGTTCCAACACAGTCTGGTTGTAGAGGTTGATGAGCGATGTCGACGACTGGTCGTTCAGACCTATGTTCGACGGTATTATCTGATACCTGTTCTGCGTCTTGTCCATGTGTTCGCGCAGATAGTCGAGCAACTGAATCTGCATCTTTGCCTCCGACAGCCTGTCTGAGTAGGAGCTGGCCTGTGCCAACGCCTCTGAGGCATCCAGCTGCAACTGTATCAGCTTGTTGCTCTTCTTGTATGTCTCAAGTTCGTTTTCCGTGGTGCCGAGTTCCTTGTTTATTTTCTCCAGACGGTTGTTGATAAACTCCTCCGTCTTTACGGCAATCTCGTTCTTGTCGGCATTTGCCTGACGGTTGTAGCAGGCGGCGTGCTGGCGGAGGAAATCGTCGGCCCGTCCGGCATTCTCGTCTTTGATGGTAATCAGTGCTATTGACGTTCCTTTAGACACTGATTCCACAGACATGGCTCCGGCATAGGCAGCCGCTTTGACCATCGGCGGGTATATTTTTACCAAAACGTCCTTGTCGGTGTCTTTGCCAATGTCGTTTTTGGTGAATGTGAGCACACCGGCGCTTGTTCTTAATGTGGCGGGCAGCTTGTCGAACGACGTGCTGAACGGTACGGGATTTCCGGCCGCATCGTATGCGTTTCCTTCAACGCTATACTTGTTGCCGTTCTTTTTTATCTTCATGTCGACCGTCATCATCGTCTCGTCCAGTTTGTCGAGACTTTCCGGATCGATGTCGACATTGATGGGCTGTGTCTTGTATATCAGCCTGTCTTTTACCAGTCCCTTTTCCTTGTATTCAGTATACAGGCGCAGTTCCTTGACTGTCTCGCGGGCCAGGATGCGGCTTTTTATTATCTCCATTTCGTTCTCGATGCCGTTGCTGGTAGATATGAATCCCATATCAGACATGTTTGACAGCATCTGGTTGCCGGAGCCTCTCCGCGAATTGTCATCTTTGATAAGCATCTTTGCCGACACCTGATATACGGGGTTGGTGTAACGCAGGTAAATGAGCGCTCCACAAATGAATATGAATACAGAAAGGGCGAACCATTGCCAGTTCAGTATGAACATGGTGATAATGGCTTTGAAGTCGAATGAGCTTTCTTCTTCCAAGAGTTCTGCTGACTCTATATTGTTTGTCTTGTCAATCTTGCTTTTTTCTTCCATCTCCTTTTTTTCTTGTACTTTTCTAAATGTTTATCAAATATCGGCCATAGTCGTTTTTAAGCATGGGTTCTGCGAGCCTGTGCAGTTGTTCCCTGCTTATCCATCCTTGCCTGAACGATATCTCTTCGAGGCAGGCCACTTTCTGCCCCTGTCTTTTCTCTATCACTTCGATGAACGTGCTGGCTTCGCTCAGGCTGTCGTGTGTGCCGGTGTCAAGCCATGCAAAACCGCGCTGCAGTGTCTTCACCTTCAGGTTGCCCTGTTTCAGGTATACTTGGTTTACGGTGGTTATTTCCAGTTCACCGCGTGCGCTCGGCTTTATGTTCTTTGCCGTTTCAACCACACTGTTTGGGTAGAAGTAAAGTCCCACTACGGCATAGTTCGACTTGGGCTTTTCCGGTTTCTCCTCAATGCTCAGGCAGTTGCCTTCACTGTCGAACTCGGCAACGCCGTACCGTTCGGGGTCGTTTACATAGTAGCCAAAGATGGTGGCCTCGCCGTGTTTCTCGACGTTGTATACACTGTCTCTTAACATTCCCGAGAATCCGCCGCCGTAGAATATGTTGTCTCCCAAGACGAGGCATACAGAATCTTTACCGATGAATTCTTCACCGATGATGAAGGCCTGGGCCAGTCCGTCCGGCGATGGCTGCTCGGCATATTCGAATCTCACTCCGAGGTCGCTGCCGTCACCCAAGAGACGCTTGAAGCCGGGCAGGTCGTGGGGTGTGCTGATGATGAGTATCTCCCTTATTCCGGCAAGCATAAGCACTGATATAGGGTAGTATATCATCGGCTTGTCGAATATCGGAATCAGCTGTTTGCTTATGCCTTTGGTTATCGGGTACAGCCGTGTACCGCTGCCCCCGGCTAAAACAATACCTTTCATTAATTATTGAATATAACGTTATAAATTCGTTGCAAAGGTAAGAAATAATTTTATTATTCTTACGATTTATAGTGGATTTTCTTTATATATGCGGGAAAATCCTTAACTTTGCATGCGAAAAAGTTAATAATCACATTAATTCAACATATTTATATATATATGGGCATATTATCAAGACTGTTCGGCAAAAAGGACGAAGAACAGCAGAAAACAGGGGGTATGGAGGATTTCATGACCCTTATCCGTGTATATTTTCAGGCTGCAATAGCTGCGGAACTCGGCATCACCAACCTCTCGATGCTGCCGGATTTGCGGGTGTTCAAGACAACGCTGCGCGTGCCTACTGTCAACAACCGCCTCGGACTGGGCGAGAAGGCACGCTGTCGCAAGATGCTTAAGGAAATATACGGCATGGATGACAACTTCTTCAAGGAGATAGACCACAGCATGCGCCGCAACTGCCGTAAGTTGCAGGACGTGCAGGTGTATCTCGTGCAGTTCCAGGGATTCACACAGGACCTCATGATGCTTATGGGCAATCTCATGAAGTTCAAGCTCCGTCTGCCGGGATTCATGAAGAAGGCTCTTTATA
>NZ_URNN01000092.1 GCF_900549175.1 uncultured Prevotella sp.
CCTCCGAACTTTATTTTCCCGAGAAGCACGCCTACAGCTATCACCATCGCATACAGCAAGGCTATGTGTGCGACAGAATCGGACGCTGTAAATAGATTAATTAACCAATCCATAATCTAAATACTATATATTACTCTTAATTTATGTACCTATTGGAATTGTGCTGCAAATTTATACAAAATATTGCGCAAAAACTAATTTTTGTGCAACTATTTTTGCTTTAATTCTTTGTCTCCTGACAAATTTCACAAACGCCTCCGGGGGCTTCAGGCTAAACGCGCCGGCCGAATATGCGTGTTCCCACGCGCACCATGGTGCTGCGGCAGTCCATCGCTATGCGGTAGTCGTCGCTCATTCCCCACGAGCGCTGGCAGAAAAAGTCGCTGCCGGCAAAATACTTTTGCTTGACGGTATCGAACAAGTCGGCCACCGATTCGAACTCTGAACGAATCTGATTCTCGTCATCCACGTTCGATGCCATGGCCATCAGGCCGCAGATGCGCACATGCTCCAGCTCGCGCCACCGCCCTTCGTCCAGCATGGCGAGGCACTCGTCGGGCAGGAAACCGTATTTGGTTTCCTCGCATGCCACACGCACTTCAAGCAAAACATCCGTCACACGGCCGTATCTCGCTGACTGTCTGTCGATTTCGATGAGCAGTTTCAACGAGTCGACAGAGTCAATCATCGAAATGTACGGAACGATATACTTGACCTTGTTGGTTTGCAGATGGCCTATAAAATGCCATCGGATATCTTTCGGCAGTGCGTTGTACTTGGCGGTCAGCTCGCGTTCGTGGCTTTCGCCGAACACGCGCTGACCCTCCATGTAAGCCGCCTCGATGTCTTCACAGGGATGATATTTGCTTACGGCCACCAGCTCCACGCCGGGGCGCAGTGTGTCCCTCACCTCGCGGAGGTTGCGTCTTATACCGCTTTCCATATCCCGTTCAGGTGGTTATTGTTCGTATTCGGGTTTGGCGTCCTCCTCCTTCTTCTTGTATTCGAACACGTCCATAATCTGTGTTTCGGCCACCGACGCTATCACATAGTCTATCATCGTGCCGTCCATCACGGTGCCAATGTTGTTGACAGCACCGTTGAGTGTGCCGGCATTCACAAGATAGTTGACGTTGGAGCGCTTCTCCTTGCTCGACTTTTCGTCTATCGTGATAAACTGCAGCTTGGCCTTGTACCACCTGTCGGCAATGTCGTCATCGCTGAAGAATATCTCCTTATAGGCGGCTTTCTTGATGTCGGCCACTTCAAACTCGCCGCTGATGTACGATGACATCTCTTCGATTATGCGCTGTTCTGCCTCTGTAAAGCTGAGCGCATCGACGGTATACACTTCTGTCACCTTTTTCTGCATGCCGTCTTCCATTGTCTTTTCGTAACGGATTTTACACTCAAACCATTCTGCTGTTCTGCTTCTCATATTCAATTAAATGTTTGTTGTTGTATGTTGTTTCTTATTTTTGAAGCGCAAAAGTAGCTTATTTAATTGTAAAAGGAGAATCAATATTTAAAAAATTTGTTAAGAACGGCACTATTCCCCGCTTTATCCGGCATAGGCATGCCGCACGGAAAAGACGCCGGAGGGGCTGCCGGAGTGTGGCCGCACGCACGGTTGAAAGCCCCGCCACATTATTAATGGTGGTGCCGGGCGGCGCGTACGGATGGCGGCATGTAAGTTTAATTCTGAAAAAAACGCCTTTCAACTTTCTCAAAACAGGATGGCGGGGCCGCGTCTCCGGCTGTCCCGACATGCAGAAAGGGCATGTTTCTCATGCCGCAAACGGCGTTTTGCACCGTTTTTTTGCCCGTTTCACCGTCTGTTTCGGCCTTTTCGCTGTCCGAAAGTGCCGCTTTTGCAGTCCGAAAGCGGCCGTTTTGCGTTGCAAAAGTGCCTGTTTTGCAATGCAAAACGGCCCTCTCCGCTTTCCTTACAAGGCCGTGTTTTCGCAACGTGTTGATAATCAGGGTTTCCCTTTTGCGTGCAAAAACGCCGTTTTCGGGCTTCCGGTGAAAAACAAATGCGGGCGAAGCCGATTAACATACGTTAAAGTAAGGAATGTTCGCAGGGCGCGATACTGCGTGTCCCCACCCTGCCAGCCATGTGTTCCGGACGTGCCGGACTGCTCATACAGAGGCGCAAAGACCGGAAAAGAATAAAAAAAATACGGGCAAACACATACGTATATGGATATTTTTGCGTAAGTTTGCACTTGAAACAATAACAATTCAGACAAAAATGCCGGAAATATCAATTCGCGGACACGAGATGCCGGAGTCGCCTATCAGGAAACTCGCCCCGTTAGCCGCAGCGGCAAGCCGCCGTGGAATCAAAGTCTACCACCTCAATATCGGTCAGCCCGACCTGCCCACACCGCAGGAAGGTCTTGACGCACTGAAGCATATAGACCGCACAATACTCGAATATTCACCGTCGCAGGGCTACCTGAGCTATCGCGAGAAGCTGGTGGGCTACTACAAGAAGTTCAACATCAACGTGACGGCCGACGACATCATCATCACGGCGGGCGGCAGCGAGGCCGTGCTTTTCGCCTTCATGTCATGCCTCAATCCGGGCGACGAAATCATCGTTCCCGAGCCGGCCTATGCCAACTACATGGCCTTTGCCATATCGGCAGGCGCAAAGATACGCACCATAGCCACTACGATAGACGAGGGATTCTCGCTGCCCAAGGTGGAGAAGTTTGAGGAACTCATCAACGACCGCACGCGAGCCATCATGATATGCAACCCGAACAACCCCACGGGCTACCTCTACACGCGGCGCGAAATGAACCAGATAAGGGACCTGGTGAAGAAGTACGACCTCTATCTTTTCTCCGATGAGGTTTACCGTGAGTACATCTACACGGGCTCGCCGTACATCAGCGCGTGCCATCTGGAGGGCATAGAGGACAATGTGATACTGATAGACTCCGTGTCGAAACGCTACTCGGAGTGCGGAATACGCATCGGCGCGCTCATAACGAAGAACAGGGAGGTGCGCGATGCCGTGATGAAGTTTTGTCAGGCGCGCCTGTCCCCACCGCTCATCGGACAGATAGTGGCCGAGGCTTCGCTCGATGCGCCCGAGGAGTATTACCGCGATGTGTATGACGAATATGTGGAGCGGAGGAAGTGTCTCATAGACGGGCTCAACCGCATACCCGGCGTCTACTCGCCCATACCCATGGGAGCGTTTTACACCGTGGCCAAACTGCCGGTGGACGACAGCGAGAAGTTCTGCCGCTGGTGCCTGTCAGACTTCGACTACAACGGCGAGACGATAATGCTGGCCCCTGCCGCCGGATTCTACACCACGCCCGGTGCCGGCATCGACCAGGTGCGCATTGCGTACATACTTAACAAGGAAGACCTCGGCAAGGCACTGGTGGTGTTGCGCAAGGCTCTGGAAAGTTATCCCGGACGGCGCACAGAATAGCAGGCAGGTACAACAGGGCGAAAGACAAAAAGAAAACGAACAGAAATTTATTTATCGGGTGAATCTTCCATTATTCATAGCAAGAAAGATTTATGGCAGCCGCGAGGCCGGCACCAAGGTGAGCCGTCCGGCCATACGCATTGCCACGGCCGGAGTGGCAATAGGGCTTGCGGTAATGATTATTACGGTGTCGGTCGTAATAGGTTTCAAGCACACCATCCGCGACAAGGTGGTGGGGTTCGGCAGCCACATCAAGATAGAGAACTTTCTCAGCATGCAGACCACCGACAGTTACCCGGTGTGCATAAGCGACAGCATGATGAAAGTGCTGCGCGGCACGGGCGGCGTGACCGTGGCCGAACGCTACACCATCACGCAGGGTATACTGAAAACGGACAGCGACTTTCTGGGAATTTCGTTCAAGGGAGTTGACGGCGGGTATGACACCACATTCCTCCATGCCAACATTGTGGACGGCAAGATACCGGCTTTCAGCAGCACCAAGAGCGGTGGCTCGATACTGATATCACGCATTACGGCCAACAAGCTTGGCCTGAAGACCAACGACAGGGTTTTCGCCTATTTCATATCAAACGACGATGTTAGGGTACGCAGGTTTACGGTGTCGGGCATTTACGACACGGGCATGACCCAATTCGACAACTCCCTGTGCTTCACCGACATATACACCACTACAAAGCTGAACTCATGGGAGCCCGACATGTGCAGCGGGGCGGAGCTGAAGGTGACCGACTTCGACCGGCTGGAAGAGACGGCAGGGCTTGTGGAAAGCCACGTGAACAAGACCGTCGACAAATATGGCGGCACCCTGACGTCGCAGACCATATACGAAGCGTATCCGCAGATATTCACCTGGCTCGACCTGCTCGACATCAATGTGTGGATAATATTGGCCCTGATGGCGTGTGTGGCGGGATTTACGATGGTGTCGGGACTTCTCATCATCATCCTCGAGCGCACACAGATGATAGGTGTGATGAAGGCTCTCGGAGCGTCGGACAACGTCGTGCGCCGCACATTTCTGTGGTTTGCGGTGTTCATCATCGGCCGCGGACTGCTTTGGGGCGACATAATCGGCATAGGTCTTGTCGTGCTGCAGATGTACACGGGGGTGGTGAGTCTTGACCCGTCGATATATTATGTCAGCACGGCTCCGATGGAGATAGACCTTACTCTGATACTGCTTATAAATGCAGCAACACTGTTCATCAGTGTGGCCGTACTTATAGGACCCAGCTATCTCATATCACATATACATCCGGCGAAATCGATGAGGTACGAATAAATATTGCACATTATATTTGGAAATGTGCAAATAAAACTTTATCTTTGCACACAAAAATGAATATTGTGCAATGACATCAAACGAGAGTTTCAATTCGTACATAGAAAAAAGCATTGTTAGCAACTGGCATCGTGACGCCCTGACTGACTATCAGGGCATAACCTTGCAATATCACGATGTGGCGAGAAAAATAGAGAAACTGCACATACTGTTTGAAAACAGCGGTGTAAAGCGCGGCGACAAGATAGCCATCTGCGGACGCAACAGCGCACACTGGGCCGTGGCCTTTCTTGCAACGCTGACGTACGGGGCCGTCTCAGTGCCCATACAGCATGAATTCAATGCGGAACAGATACACAACATCGTCAACCACAGCGAGGCAAAGATGCTCTTTGTGGGTGATGTGGTGGCCAAAATGATAGACCCCGACATGATGCCCGAGCTTGAAGGCATCGTCTATATACCTGATTACTCGCTCGTGACGTCACGTTCGGAACGGTTGAGTTTCGCCCGCGAACACCTCAACGAGCTGTTCGGCAAAAAATATCCCAAGGCTTTCCGGCAGGAACATGTAAGTTACCATAGAGACGAAGCGGAAGAACTGGCCCTGATAAACTATACAAGCGGCACCACAGGATTCTCGAAAGGCGTCATGCTGCCGTACAGGGCACTGTGGGGAAACCTTGATTTCTGCATGAGTGCCATAGGCACCCGCATAGCCCAAGGCAGCAATACACTGAGCATATTGCCCATGGCCCACATGTACGGCATGGCCATAGAGTTCTTCTTCCCATTCTGCCACGGCTGCCATCTCTATTTTCTCACGCGCCTGCCCTCGCCCGCCATCATTGCACAGGCGTTCGCAGACGTGCATCCGGCAATAGTCATTTCGGTTCCGCTCATAGTGGACAAGATTATACGCAAGAGGGTTTTCCCCATCATCCAGACCAACCGCATGAAGCTGTTGCTCAATATGCCCGTCATCAACAAGAAGGTGAAGCAGAAGATTTGCGAGCAGGTGTGCAACGCTTTCGGCGGAAACGCGTATGAAGTGATTGTGGGAGGAGCTCCGCTCAACCAGGAGATTGAGACTTTCCTGAAGAGCATTGACTTCCCGATAACGGTGGGTTATGGCTCGACGGAATGTGCGCCACTGATATCATTCAGCGACAAGAGCGACTTCATACCGGGCAGTTGCGGCACGCCGGTGGCTCACATGGAAGTGAGGATAGACAGCAGCGACCCCGAAAACATACCGGGAGAGATTGTGGCAAGAGGCATGAATGTCATGCTGGGTTACTATAAAAATCCGGAAGCCACGGCGGAGGTTCTTGACAGCGAAGGATGGTTCCACACCGGCGATTTGGGAACGATGAGCCGCGACGGACACCTTTTCATACGCGGACGCATAAAGAACATGCTCCTCGGTGCCAACGGACAGAATGTCTATCCGGAAGAAATAGAGGACAAGCTCAACTCGATGCCGATGGTCAACGAAAGCATAATAGTGCAGAAGGACAACAAGTTCGTGGCACTGATTCACCCAGATTACGACGAGGCACACGCCATGGGATTCAACGATGAGGACCTAGCGGGAATAATGGAACAGAACAGACGGGACCTCAACTCCACATTGCCTGCATACAGTAAGATAGCTGTTGTGCAGATACATGAAGACGAGTTTGAGAAGACTCCCAAGAAAAGTATAAAGAGATACTTATATACCAATATTTAACAACGGCGAGGAATAACTGCTGTTATTCTGAAACGGAAAAGACAGGTCTATCGCTTATGGAACAGATACCAGGCTTCAACGCCATTATTGAAAAGAGCATCACTGATAATTGGATGTTCGATGCACTGACTGATTACAAGGGACCGACACTTCAATATCATGATGTGGCGCGAAAGATTGAGAAGTTGCACATCATGTTTGAGAACAGCGGGGTGAAGCGTGGCGACAAAATCGCTCTGTGCGGACGTAACTGCAGCAACTGGGCTGTGGCTTTTCTGGCCACACTGACGTATGGTGCCGTGGCCGTACCAATACTGCATGAGTTCACGGCCGACCAGATACACAACATTGTTAACCACAGTGAAGCGAAACTTTTGTTTACTGGTGACGTGGTGGCCACCATAATTGATCCGGTAAAAATGCCGTCTCTGGAGGGCATCATCAATATCCCCGATTACTCACTCGCCGTGTCAAGAACCGAGAAACTGACTTATGCACGCGAGCATCTTAACGAAATGTTCGGCAAGAAATATCCGAAGTATTTCAGAAAGGAACACGTACATTATTATAAAGAGAGCAGCGGTGACGAACTGGCCATGATAAACTACACCAGCGGAACTACCGGATTTTCAAAGGGAGTGATGATTCCCTACCGCGCTCTGTGGAGCAATTACGACTTTGCAGTGAGTGTTCTCGGAAAGGAATTGAAGCGCGGCGACAATGTCATAAGCATACTGCCGATGGCGCACATGTACGGTATGGCCTTTGAGTTTATGTTTGAATTCCTGTACGGCTGCCATGTGTTCTATCTGACGAGAATACCAAGTCCGGCTGTCATAGCTGCGGCCTTCACCGAAATCAAGCCAACCATTATCATTGCAGTTCCGCTTGTCATAGAAAAGATTATACGCAAGAAGGTGTTCCCGAAGATACAGAACCACCGCATGAAACTGCTGCTCAACATGCCCGTCATCAGCAGGAAGGTGGAGCAGAAGATATGCGAACAGGTTGTTGCGGCCTTCGGAGGAAAGTTCTATGAGATAATCGTGGGAGGAGCAGCATTCAGTCAGGAGATAGAATCTTTCATGAAACAGATAGGCTTCCCCTACACCGTCGGGTACGGAGCGACGGAATGTGCACCCATCATTTGCTATGCCGACTACAAGACTTTCGTGCAGGGCAGCTGCGGACGTCCGGTGATTCACATGGAGGTAAGGATAGACAGTCACGACCCGGAGAATGTTCCCGGCGAGATTCTGGCACGGGGACTGAACGTCATGCTGGGCTATTTCAAGAATCCGGAAGCCACGGCCCAAACCATAGACAGGGACGGATGGTATCACACCGGCGACTTGGGAACAATGGATTCTGACGGAAACGTGTTCATCAAGGGACGCTCAAAGAATATGCTTCTCGGCTCCAACGGACAGAACATCTACCCCGAGGAAATAGAAGACAAGCTCAACTCGATGCCTTTGGTGACGGAAAGCATCGTGGTACAGCGTGGTGAAAAGCTGGTGGGTCTGGTATATCCCGACTTTGAGGAATCAGGGAATATGGGCATAAGCATGCCTGACCTGAAGAACATAATGGAGCAAAACAGGAAGGATATCAATGAAGTTCTCCCTGCTTATGCCAAACTGTCGGAAATAGAATTGCACGAAACGGAATTTGAGAAAACTCCCAAAAAGAGTATCAAGCGATTCCTTTACAAATGATAGAATAGTTTTTTGAGAGTGTGTCAAAATTCAATTCTCCCTACAGGTTGGAAGAATTGAATTTTGATACAGCCTTCTTGTCAGCGCTCTTCCATAAGAAGGGCTTTTCTTATGCGGCTGAGTGTTTCCGGTGTCATCTGCAGATAGCTCGCTATATGAACCAATGGAGCCCTCTGAACAAGCTGCGGATGATATTTGGCAAACTTGAGATAACGGTCGCGTGCCGATTCAAACCGCAACATGTCGGCATGTATCTGGCTCAGTATCAGCGATTCTTCCAATATCTTACGATACAGTATCTGTATGTTTACACTCCTCATGGCAACTTGTTCAAGCTGGAGCTTTGGCAGTGCATATATGAGAGTCGGCTCCAAAGCAACTATCTGCATCTTGGTTGGTTTCTCCTTGAACAGACTCTCTATGGACATCACTATATAGTTCTCCACCGCCAAATACTCGGTGAGTTCCTTACCGTCTTTGTGATAATACTGCCGCACCAGTCCTTTCGCAATCCAATAAATGTGCTTGCACATGTCATCCTCGCTAAGCACCTTTTCGCCTTTTACAAACCTCATAGGTACAAGTATGCTCTCAAGAACATCAAGCTCATCGTGCGTCATCGTACTGTAACGCCGTGCCAACTCCCGGGCCACGTCACGTTTTGTCAATCCGATACTGGTCATTTTGCGTCCTCCTCTCTCGTTGTTTGATTCGTAGTTTGTTTATTCAAGTTTCAATACGGCAAGGAAAGCCTTCTGCGGCACTTCCACATTGCCTATCTGTTTCATGCGTTTCTTTCCCTTCTTCTGTTTCTCGAGCAGTTTGCGCTTGCGGCTCACATCACCGCCATAACATTTTGCCGTGACATCCTTACGGACACATTTGATGGTTTCGCGGGCGACAATCTTTGCACCTATCGCCGCCTGGATGGCTATGTCAAACTGCTGTCTTGGTATAAGCTCCTTCAGCTTCTCGCACATACGGCGGCCGAAGGTCACCGCGTTGTCCTGATGGGTGAGCGTGGACAGGGCGTCTACGGGTTCGCCATTGAGCAGTATATCCAGCTTTGCCAACTTTGAAGGGCGGAAGCAGTCTATATGATAATCGAATGATGCATAACCTTTGGAGATGCTCTTCAACTTGTCATAGAAGTCTATCACTATCTCGCCCAACGGCAGCATGAAATGCAACTCGACGCGGTTGCCACTGACATATTGCTGGTCAATAAGCTCACCGCGCTTGTCGAGGCAGAGCGTCATGATGGGACCTATAAAGTCGGCCGACGTGATGATGGACGCCCGTATATACGGTTCCTCAATATGGTCAATCAGAGTCTGGTCAGGCAGACCCGACGGGTTGTGCACTTCCTTCACCCCACCCTGCTTGTCGTAGCACATGTATGAAACGTTGGGCACTGTCGTTATGACATCCATATTGAACTCGCGGTCAAGACGTTCCTGCACAATCTCCATGTGAAGCAGTCCGAGAAAGCCGCAACGGAAGCCGAATCCCAAGGCCACGGAAGACTCCGGCATGAACGTAAGTGAGGCGTCGTTGAGACGTAGCTTCTCAAGAGACGCACGCAGGTTCTCATATTCCGACGGGTCTATGGGATACACTCCGGCAAACACCATGGGCTTCACTTCCTGAAAACCTTCAATGGCCTTGTCACATGGACGGGCTATATGTGTTATCGTATCGCCCACCTTCACTTCCTTACTGTCCTTGATTCCGCTTATGATGTAGCCCACATCGCCCGTCGAAAGCTGCTTGCGGGGTATCATATCCATCTTCAGCACTCCCACTTCATCGGCGTCGTACTCCATTCCGGTATTGAAAAACTTCACCTTGTCCCCCTGACGTATCACTCCGTTCTCCACCTTGAAGTAGGCTATGATGCCGCGGAACGAGTTGAATACAGAGTCGAATATAAGTGCCTGAAGCGGTGCATCGGCATCGCCTGTGGGGTGTGGTATGCGCTCCACCACGGCATTGAGCACCTCTTCTATGCCCTCGCCGGTCTTGCCGCTGGCCCTGATTATGTCAGAGCGGTCGCAGCCTATCAGGTCAACAATCTCATCCTCCACCTCATCCGGCATTGCGCTCGGCATGTCTATCTTATTGATTACGGGTATTATTTCAAGATTGCTGTCAATGGCCATATACAGATTCGAGATGGTCTGGGCCTGCACTCCCTGGGTGGCATCAACCACAAGCAGCGCGCCCTCGCAGGCAGCTATGCTGCGTGACACCTCATATGAGAAATCCACGTGGCCGGGAGTGTCTATCAAATTCAGTATATACTTTTCTCCATTATGCACATACTCCATCTGAATGGCATGACTCTTAATGGTTATTCCACGTTCGCGTTCAAGATCCATATCGTCAAGCATCTGACCACCGGTGACTTGTATTGTCTTGGTAAACTCAAGCATACGGTCGGCAAGTGTCGACTTTCCGTGGTCAATATGCGCTATAATGCAGAAATTTCTTATATATTCCATCTGTCAGTTATTGCTTTTTGAAATGCAAAGATAACATAAAACAGGCTAAAATCAAAATAAATCCAAGACAATTTTAACGGAAAAGAAGTATATGTAACGGACCATAATTTTTTTATATAAATAAAGATAAATATCTGCGATTAAATGGTTATTTTGTTGTACTTTTGCGATGGTTATGGAGAAAATAATACTCGGCATCGACCCAGGAACGAACATAATGGGTTACGGACTGTTGAAAGTTGCGGACAACAAGGCCCGGCTGATAACCATGGGCGTTATCGACCTGCGCAAATTCAGCGACCCGTACATGAAGCTCGGACACATATATTCGCGTGTGACGGGCATAATAGACGCCTACCTGCCGGACGAGATGGCCATCGAAGCACCCTTTTTCGGCAAGAACATACAGTCGATGCTTAAACTCGGAAGAGCCCAGGGAACAGCCATCGCCGCGGCCATCTGCCACAGTGTGCCGATACACGAGTACGCTCCGATGAAGATAAAGATGGCCATCACCGGGCAGGGAATGGCCTCGAAAGAACAGGTGGCGGGAATGTTGCAGCGCATGCTGCACATACCGGAAAGCGAAATGTGCGATTTCATGGATGCCACCGACGCCCTCGCCGCGGCATATTGCCATTATCTGCAGATGGGGCGGCCGGAGTCGCAAGTGAAGTATAGCGGATGGAAAGATTTCGTCAACAAGAACAGGGACAGAGTATGCAACAACAAAAAATAATAGACATACGGCACGGTGTGGCGCGCATGCCCGAATGGCAGATGGCCCAACCCGTTGACTTTGAGCTGAAAGACGGCGAACACATCGCCATTGTCGGACCGAACGGCGGGGGCAAATCCATGTTGGTGGACATCATCACGGGGCGGCATCCCCTGCTGGGCGACGGTCCGCAATACGACTTCCGGCCAAGCGAGAGGGAACTTGTGTCCGACAACATCAAGCATATCACGTTCAGGGACACCTACGGTGACGGAACCGGAAACTATTTCATGCAACAGCGGTGGAACCAGCAGGAGATGGATGACAACGCACCAAGCGTGGGCGAACTGCTCGAAAAGGCTTACATCTCTACAGGTGACGACACCCCCGGGCGGCGGCAACGTCAGGAGCATCTGTACGAGTTGTTCCATCTGCACCATCTTTTGGACAAACATGCAGTACAGCTTTCAAGCGGTGAACTGAGAAAATTCCAGATAACCAAGGTGCTGCTGTCAAATCCGAGGGTGCTGATTATGGACAGCCCGTTCATAGGATTGGACCCGGAAACACGCGGACAGCTGAAAGATCTGCTCTGTTCCATTTCCAAAGAACAGGCCCTGCAGATTATCCCCGTACTGTCGCAGACCGACGACATTCCGTCGTTTGTGACGCATGTCGTTGAAGTGAGCAATCTGCGCGTGCACCGCAAAATTACAAAAGACGCATATTTGGCAAATCACGGGGCGTCAACCGATTACGTGTCCGACAAGAGCGTTTTGGACGCCATTGCCAACCTGCCGTATAAAGCCGGCGAATACCATGCAGAGCGTGTGGTGCACATGCGTGACGTCACCGTCAGGTACGGCAACCGGTGCATACTCGACAGGCTGAACTGGACGGTGAACAATGGCGAAAAGTGGGCGCTGGGAGGCAGCAATGGCTCCGGAAAAAGCACACTGCTTTCACTAATATGCGCAGACAATCCCCAAAGTTACGCCTGCGACATAGAACTGTTCGGCCATCCGAGAGGCACCGGAGAAAGCATTTGGGACATAAAGAAACATATCGGCTACGTGTCGCCGGAAATGCACCGTGCATACTTCCGCAATCTCCCCGCCATACATATCGTGGCCAGCGGGCTTAAAGATTCTGTCGGGCTTTACGTCAAACCGTCAGCAGCGGAATACGACACTTGTAAATGGTGGATGGAAACATTCGGCCTGAAAGGAAAGGAAAACACATCGTTCCTGAAACTCTCAAGCGGCGAACAGCGTCTTGTCCTGCTTGCACGTGCATTCGTCAAGGACCCCGAACTCCTCATTCTCGACGAGCCGCTGCACGGACTTGACGACAACAACCGCCGTCTGGCGAAAGACATCATCGACGCCTTTTGCCAACGAAAGAACAAGACCATGATAATGGTGACACATTATGAAGAGGAACTACCGCGGTGCATAACCCACAAACTGCGTCTCACACGGCACACGTAAATGCCGTGCAGTCATTGTCGTAAACATAACAACAAAAAAAGAGAATATGAAGAAAATTGTTTTTGCTGCCCTGTTGGGCATCTTTGCAACAGTAGAAACAGAGGCTCAAGAGGTCTATAACGAGATAAAGAACAATGCAAATGCAGCCATCGAAAATCCGCTCTCGAACGATATGGTCAAGCATATCAACCAGTTCAAGGTGGACGCTCTCGACTACATGCTCATAAAAATGCGTGAACAGATGCCCGACTCCACCACTCTGTTTCTTGACAAACAGGCCTTTGCCATGAACAATTTCGTCAACGTATACATACAGAAGATACTGGAATACAGGGACAAACCGCAAAACGAACAAGAGAAGATAATGGAGCTGTTCATGGATGCATCGTTCTCAAATCCGCTGTTTAACGATACCGAGACCGAACTGACACTCATATATTATGCAAGCGGCGATTGCATCACACGGTTCTCTCTCGACACCGACTGGCGCCGTGCGTCGGCTGCCATAGCGGTGATGCGCTGCAGATGGTAGTCCAGATCGTGGCCGACATAAAGATAATTGCTGAACAGCG
>NZ_URNN01000093.1 GCF_900549175.1 uncultured Prevotella sp.
GTACGGCAGTTTAGCAAACTGCTGGTTTCAGCCACTCACCCAAACTTCCTTCCCGGCTCTTGCCGCAGCACTTTCTCTCAAATGCGATGCAAAGGTAGTGCTTTTTTTTGAGACCTGCAAATTTTTAAAACATTATTTTCAATAAAATTGCAAATAAAGTGTTTTTTAGTTGGTTTTAAAGGCCACTACCCCCGTCAAACCGGCGTCAAGATAGTATGTGTCGCACTGTTCCTCCTTGTTCACATAGTATCGTGCCCGCAGTATGTACAGTTTCTTCCCGCCGTTCTTTTCAGAGTAGCGTATGTCCGATTTGTACAGAGCGGCCTCTTTGGCCGTGGCACGGATACGGGTGATTACGGAATCGGTTATAAGTTTTGTGGAGTCCATATCGTCGAAGTCGATAGACGAAACCAAAGACCCGTCTTTCATGTTCGCCTCCATGAAGTCCTTCACTATCCGCTCGGCGTCGTGCTGTTGCCCGCACGATGCGAGCAACAGCATTGCCATACCTATTATATATATATAGCTCTTCCCCATTGCCTCTTATTTCTGGGGAATGTTCTTCAGTATTTCCAGCAAATGGTCCCACACCATCTTTACGGTTGGTATGTGCAGACGCTCCTCCGGCGTGTGTACAAAGCGCAGGGTGGGTCCGAAAGACACCATGTCGAGTTCGGGATAACGCTCCGAGAAGAGTCCGCACTCCAGTCCGGCATGTATGCCTTTGATGACCGGTTCACGGCCGAAGAGCTTGCGGTAAGTCTCGGCCACAATCTCCGTCAGCTTGCTGTTGGGGTTCATCTTCCATGCAGGATAGCCGTCGTTCTGCACCACAGCGGCACCGGCGAGTTCGAAAACAGCCTTCACCGTGTTGCACTGGTTTTCGAGATTGCTCATCACGTTGCTCCGCTGCGACGACACCACATGTATGTTGTCCTCTCCCGTCACGATGCTTGCAATGTTGCTCGACGTCTCAACCATATAGGCAATAGCCTCGTCCTGGCACATGGCGAACACGCCGTTGTCCACCGCCTGCAGTGCGCGCACGAAGTTGGCGGCCACGGTCTTGGGCAGCACACGGTCGGCACCGGTGCTCTCCATGCCGAACACCATCTCCGTATCTGTCACGTGGAACTCGTCTTCCACCTCCGTCACGAACACGTTCCAGTCTGCCTTTACGTTCTCTTTCACATCGTTCGGCACGGCAATGGTGAACTTTCCGTCACGCGGAATGGCGTTGTGCATCTTGCCGGAATCGAATCTCGACAGGCGCACGTCGTACTTTTCCATCTCCTTGTAGAGGAAGCGTGCCAGAATCTTTATGGCGTTGGCGCGTTTCTTCTCTATGTCGTCACCCGAGTGACCGCCCGTGAGTCCCTTCACGGAACCCTGCATGAAGAAGTAACCGGCGGGCGCGTCCTCGCGTTCGAACGTGAAATCGGCCACCGTGCTGCGGCCTCCGGCGCACGACACGAAGAACTGTCCCTCGTCTTCACTGTCGAGATTGATGAGCATGTCTCCCGTCATAAAGCCGGCCTCCATGCCGCTCGCACCCGTCAGTTGGGTCTCCTCGTCGCGTGTGAACACACACTCTATGGGGCCGTGCTCCACATCCGTTGCCTCCAGCAGGGCCAGTTCTATGGCGCAGCCTATGCCGTCGTCGGCCCCCAGTGTGGTGCCCTTGGCCTTCAGCCATTCGCCGTCGATGTATGTCTGTATGGGGTCGTTGTCGAAGTCGAAGTCCACATCCACCAGCTTGTCGCACACCATGTCCATGTGGCTTTGCAGTATCACCTTCTTGCGGTTCTCGTATCCCGGTGTGGCGGGTTTGCTTATCAGCACGTTGCCCGTGGCGTCGACCTTGGTCTCCAGTCCGTGACTTTCACCCCAGTTCTTCAGATACTCAATCATCTTCTCCTCACGTTTCGAGGGGCGCGGTATTTCGTTTATTTTGGCAAAATGCTCGAAAACGCATGCCGGATTTAAATTACTTTTAGTCATTATTATCTCTTTTTTGTACTGTATTTGGTTATAATTGATTTATTTACATTACCTTTGTACCCGCAAAGATACAGAATATGGTTGAAATATTGTTAATAAGTGCGTTAATTATTGCTATATGCATGGCATTTTTATGCGTCAAGCTGATATTCCGCAAGAATGGCAGCTTTTCGTCGATGCACATACACGACAGCGAGGAGATGAAGAAGCGCGACATACACTGCGTGATGGATCAGGACAGGGAGATGCGCACACGCTGCACTTTCGCCACCGAAGAACGAAGCAAATAATTTAATATTCACATAATAAAATGAACAGTAACAGAATCATCCGCATGATGTCGATGGGAGCCGTTTCGGCACTCTTCCTGACGGCATGCAACAACTCAAGTCCGAAGATGGACGAACAGCCGGCAACCGTTTCAGAAACTTCCGCCGGCGGAATGAAGATAGCATATGTGGAAGTGGACTCGCTGATGTCGCAGTACAACTTCTGCAAAGACTACTCCCTCATCCTGCAGAAGAAGAGCAACAACGCCCGCAACACCCTCAACCAGAAAGGCCAGCAGCTGCAGGTAGCCATGCAGAACTTCCAGCAGAAGATAAACAACAACGGATTCACCAGCCGCGAGCAGGCCATGAGCGTGCAGGCAGCCCTGCAACGCCAGGAGCAGGACCTTCAGGAACTGCAGAACCGTCTGGGTTCGGAGCTTGATTCGGAGACAGCGAAATATAACACCGCCCTGCGCGACTCTCTCCAGAACTTCCTGAAAGACTACAACAAGAGCAAGAAGTACGACCTCATCATCTCAAAGGCCGGCGACAACATACTGCTTGCCGACAAGCGTCATGACATAACGCAGGACGTTATCAACGGACTCAACAAGCGGTACAAGCCGATGGCCAAGCAGGAGGATAAAAAGAAATAAGCCTGACTACGCAGACAAAACTTATATACAACGAATTGCGAAAGTGCCGCTTTTGACCTTCAAAAGCGGCACTTTCGGGCTTCAAAACGGCCGTTTTCGCAACGCAAAACGGGCACTTTTGAAATTCAAAAGTGCCCGTTTCACAAGATTGTTTCCTTTTTGCAAATGTGTATTCCTGAAGCATATCATACCTCATTACTCTTCACTCATCACTCTGACCTCATAACTTCGTGATGTCAGAACTGCAGTGTGACATCGACACCCGCATGAACCGGGTTGCCACGCTGCGCAAACGAGCGGCGCACTCCGTCGACAGCACTGTTCACGAGAAACGTGTTGTAGCGGGTGTCGGTGAGGTTGCGCCCCCACAGTCTGACCTTGGCCGCGCCGAAGTCGAACGTGGCATGCGCGCCCGGCACGGCGTAAAACTTCTGGCAACAGTCATTGTCAACATCCCAATAAGTCTTTCCGTTGCCCGTTACATCGACCCCGACGGACACCGACTTGAGCCGTCCGCCGCGCAGAATGTCGAAACGCCACTCGGCCATGCCGCTGAAAGTGTGCTCCGGCACGAAGGGAGTGTGGTTGCCGCGGTAGTTGCGGCACTCCGTGGCCATGCCCTCCGGCGTGCTTACAGTCACGCTGTCGGTGTAGCGGCGGAATGTGGAATGGACATAACTGTACGTGGCGGCCCACGTCAGGCGGCCTCCGAATCCGTCGCCCCTGAGCGCCACTTCCGCTCCCGCACTGCCGCTGCGGCCGGCGTTTATCATCATCCGGCCGTAGCCGTAGCGGTCGGCCATCACCGAGAGCTGCTGGTTGGTGATGCGCATGTAGTATGCCGACACGTCGGCGCGCAGCCGCCCTCCGAACAGATTGAGATGGGTGCCCGCCTCGTAGTTCATGCTCGTCTCCGGCTCGTAAGATATGGTGTTGTTGATGCGGGTGTAGTCGTCGGCGCTGTGCGGCACGGTCATGTCACCCTTCATCAGCTGCATCAGCTGTGCGCCGAGCGACTTCTGCTCGCTCTGGAATATGTCGGAGAACATCTGCAGGTTGTAGCCTCCGGCGCGGAATCCCTTGCTCACCGTGGCATACACGTTGCTGCCACTGTCGCCGAAGGTGTATGTAAGCCCCAGCTTGGGCAGAAACTGATGGAAATTGCGCGAGGCGCCGCCCTTCATCGCCGATGTATAGCTGTGGCTGACAGTGGCCGCGCCGCCCTGCCCCGCACCGGGCCTGCCCGTCGTGCCGGCGGCATAGCCCATCGTGAACATGGCTTTCGTGTCGTAGTCGATGCTCACGTGCTGCCAGTCGTAGCGCAGACCGAGCGTGGCCGTGAGCCTCGGAGTGATGTCGATGCCCGACTCATGATATATGCCGAGGTTAGTCTGCGGGGTCTCGAATGTTCCCGGCACGCGGTTGTCGGTAAGGGTTATCATGTCGGCCACGGGTTTGGGTATGCCCATATTCCCCTTGATGAAGCTGTTCATGGCCTCGCCGAAGAAGACGGGTGCGTCGGTATGGAGCCACTGATGGCTGAAAAACACTCCCGACACGCTGTGCCACACATCCCCCACCCGGCCGCTCAGCGTGAGCTCCTGCACTATGGCGTTCATGCGTTCGCGCTGCTCCAGACGCAGATAGTCTTCGGGCAGGTAGTCCTGGTCCATCTGCATGAGGTCGCTGAGATACTGCCATCCGGTGACGGATGTGAGCCGGAGGTTCTCACGGCTGTACGAAACGTTGAGTCCGGTATTGACCATCTGGCGGCGGTAACCGTTCATGAGGTTTGTCGACGGCTCGTCGAACGAGCCGGTGGCGGGGTCGTAGAGGCCGTAGGCGAAACCGTTTTGGTTGACATACTGCCAGTCGGCGGTGAAGTCAAACTTCAGCCGTCCGGCAGGCAGCCATATCACGCGTGCCCTGCCTCCGGCCTCGTTCGTAAGGTCGGCCCTGCCGTCAAGTGCCGTGTTGCGGAAGAAACCGCGCCGGCCGTTGTAGAATCCGGCGGTTGAGAAGGCCAGTTTTTCGTTCGGGCGGTGATAGTGGGCCACCTCGACATTGCCCGTCAGCCCCGTGCCGATGCTTGCCCGCAGGTCGGTGCCCTGGTAGTAAAGCGGATTCTTGGAGTGTATGCGCACGAGGCCGCCCTCGGCGTTTATGCCGTAGAGCGTACCCTGCGGACCTCGCAGCACGTCAACGCGGTCCATCTGATAGAAATGGATGTTGACGGCGCTCTTGCTCACAATGGGCATCCCGTCGTAATAAACGCCTACGGCCGGACTGCCCGAGCGCGAGCCTATGCCGCGCATGTACATCGACGAGGTGAGTCTCGCCCCGTATGAAGGCATGGTGAACGACGGTATGTAGGCCGACAAACTGCTCATGTCGGTCATGCCAACGGCTGTCATCTCGCGTTCGCCGAACACGCTGCTTGCCACGGGCTGGCTGCGCAGGCGCTTCAGTTCTTTGGGTTGTGAGACTACTATCAGTTCGTCAAGATCGACGCTGTGTGACGCCACTATCGTGTCGGCCCCGCCTTCGGAGCCGGTGCCGCGCCCTTCTCCGGCCGCATGTCCGGTGCTGCAGACAAGGGCTGCAAGCGGCAGACACATTATTGGTTTGATGTTCATTATCCTATATGTTCGTTATTGTTTTTTGGCGGTGCAAAGGTAATGAACGGCGGCGGCACCGGCAATCCTCATTTATCATGATTTTAAGGGGCGATTTGTGTTTAGGTAGTTTTTAGGAGTTAAGGAGTTAAAGGGAGTTAAGGAGTTAAGCCAAATGTCTTAGATATGATTTGTGCTCATAATGCTATTGGCTTAACTCCTTAACTCCCTTTTAACTCCTTAACTCCTAAAAAAAACTCCTAAACTCCTAAAAAGTTCCTAAAAACTTCATCCGTTTGTCGCTCCGCAATGCGGACAGACACCCTTTTCGCGCATCTCACGCCCGCAGTTGCCGCAGATGTAGCGGTTGCAGGAGTTGCGGAAATAGCTCCGCAGGGCAAGCCAGCAATAGGCGGCAAAGAGCGGATAGCCTATATAATATAATGTGGAGATGCTGAACACGACGTAGTTGACGGCGCACACTCCGGCCAGTCCGCACAGATAGAGCACGCCTTCGGCAGACGGCAGGCGCCGCATCACGTCGTCGACAGTGGCAATGAGCACGATGACGAGCAGCCACACCAGACTGATGAACAGCCCCAGGTGCGGCGGAAGACTGAACGGATTGAGGGACGGGTGGTAGTAGAAGTGCCGCCACGACTCCGCCCCGAACAACTGTATCGACGCATATACCACCGCCGCCAGGGCCACGAGGAGAGCCAGCATGGTGGGATACGGCGAACCGATGTCGTGAAAATGGACTATGAGTGCGTTGCGTTTGAAGAGCCACCGCAGGCCGTATGCGGTTGAAACAATGACTATGAAGGCAAGAAAGCAGAGCAGATGGACATCGGAGAAGGTGTCAATGAACTGCGAGATGGGGTCGTCGGGCTCTACCGACGGCAGCAGTGTGCTTTCCCTTATCCATCCCTGTGTGGCCTGGTCGCGGGCTATCTTCACCCACACCGAGTCGATGGTGTCGCCCGACATGAACATGATGTCGGCCACCACCACCCTGTCTCCGCGCACCACCACGCCCGTGTCGAACGGCAATTCGTCGGGTGCCTGACATGAGATGCCCAGCGAATCGGCTTTCACAACGAAGTTGTAGTTCTGCGAATAGTGGTGGGTGGTGGAGAACGAAATGGAATCCATCTGCTCGTCGGTAAGGTCCCACGCATCGGGTGTGGCGGCACCGGGGTTGTAGCATGCCGACAACAGTGCGGCAAACAGTAGCGGCAGGCATGCTGCCATACGCTGCGCACGGCGTACAGACCTGCCGGCGGCAGCGGCGTAGCGGTCATACAGAGATGTTTTCATAATCGGATTGCTCTTATGTCTTTTGTTGTGTAATCATTCGGATATTCCGTCAGGCGGTCACCGTCAGGCTGAGACGGCGTGGCGTCACTGCTCTTCCATGACGTTCATCTGACAGCGCCGGCAGTCGAACTCCAGCCTGAAACGGCGGCCGTCGGGCAGCGACAGCGTCAGGGGTTCGCGCCACCGGGGGATGCGTCCGCCACGTTTCACGCAGCAACCCAACGCGTAGCGCAGGCAATGGCGGCACTGCATGAGCGGCATGGAGCTGTCGGGCTGAAGCTCGAAGGCCGGCCGTTGGGCCGTCACTCCGCTGTCTTCATAGAACTGGCGTGCACCGGCGTTGGCTATGTTATACATCGCCGGATGCTGATAGGCGGGCGGCACCGTGGCGTGATGCGTGCCCGGCAGGTGTTCTGCGGGCTGCATATCGGTGTACGACTTTTCGAGCATCTCCACCGCCGTGCGGCGCAGTTGCGCCAGCTTGCCGGCGGGGATGAACCAGTCGAAGCCGGCGGCCACGGCCACATCGCTGCACTCGTATATCGTATTGCCCAGCTTGGTGAGCTGCCGGACGATGTTGTCGAGCTGCGGCGACTCGGCCTTCTGGTGCTCCGCCTGCATCGTTGCCGTGACCGAGTGGCCGCCCCTTACGCCCATGGTGAGCGCGAAGCCGCCGGCAACGGCATTGAGGGCCATCGTCACGGGTATCTTGCGCGTTGAGCTCGGGCGGCTCAGCTGCTGCTCGAAGTCGTGGTCGCTGTTGCGGTAGAGGCGCTGTCCGGGCCGCAGTCCGGCAGGCATCCTGAACGGATAGAGCCGGTTGCCCTCAGCACGGTTCACGCGGAATCCCTCGAGCTGCCGGCCGGCATTGACGAAGCAGAGGCCGTCGCCGTTGGCAAACGAGGCCACGCCGGCCACGCTGAACGAGTCGCCGCGCAGCTCCTTCACCGTGCCCACGTATTCGCCCATGGCCTTCGGCGTGTCGGGAGAGAATATGTCGGGGCGGCGTCCGTCGGCGAAGTAGGTGGTGAAGCCGCGGTTGAACGTCTTGCGCAGGTCGGGGGTGAACGTGTGGCGGCAGTGTCCGAGCGAGGCCCGGCAATACTTGCCGGGGTTGCGTTTCACTATGTCGTCGAGTATACGGCTGTAGGCTGCCGTCACGTTCTTCACATAGACGGCGTCCTTCAGCCGCCCCTCTATCTTGAACGACACGGCACCGGCCTCCACCAGACGGGCTATGTTGCCGCTCTGGTTCATGTCTTTCAGCGACAGCAGGTGACGGTCGTGCTCTATCACCCTGCCGTCGGCATCGGTCAGGTCGAAGCTCAGGCGGCAGAACTGGGCACACTCTCCCCTGTTGGCCGAGCGTCCGAAGCACCGCTGCGAGACATAGCAGAGACCGCTGTACGACACACACAGTGCACCGTGCACGAACACTTCAAGCTCCATGTCGGGCACGGCGCGGTGTATGTCGGCTATCTCGTCCACCGACAGTTCGCGGGCAAGCACGGCGCGGCTGAAGCCCGTTTCGCGCAGCCAGAGCACCTTGTCGGCCGTGCGGTTGTCCGTCTGCGTACTGGCGTGCATGGCCATCCGGCCGGTCTTGCCCACAAGCGACATGTCCTGTATGAGCACCGCGTCAACCCCGGCCTGCTCCAGTTCGCGGAGCAGACGGGCGGTGGCTTCTGTCTCGTCGTCGTAAATGATGGTGTTCACCGTCACGTATACCTTTGCCGCAAACCTGTGGGCATAGAGGCAAAGCTCTGCAATGTCGGCCACGGAGTTGCCTGCCGCGGCCCGTGCCCCGAAGCGTTCGGCTCCTATATATACGGCATCGGCACCGTGGTCGATGGCGGCCTTGCCGCACTCGAGGTTGCGTGCGGGGGCCAATAACTCAAGCTGTCTCACTGTATCTGGTTTATGTCGTATGGTGTTTCCTGATAAACGTAATAGTTTATCCAGTTGCTGTAGAAGAGGTTGGCATGCGCGCGCCACGTCACCAGTGGCGGATTGTCGGGATTGTCGTCGCGGTAATAGTTGACGGGCATGTCCACATCGTCGCGTATGTCCTTGTCGCGCCTGTACTCGCGGTCGAGAGTGTCGGGCGCATATTCGAGGTGTCCGGTGATGAAGAACTCGCGTCCGCCACGCCCCATCACTATGCTCACGCCGCTCTCGGGCGACTCGGCAATGAGCGAAAGCTCGGGATGTGCCGCTATGTCGGCACGCCTCACCTCCGTATGGCGGCTGTGTGGCATGTGGAACACATCGTCGAAGCCGCGGAAGATGGGCAGGTGCGAACCGTCGGTATGCTGCCGGAATACGCCGAACATCTTCTTTTCGAGCGGATACTTGGGTATGCCGTAATGATAATATAGTCCGGCCTGTGCGGCCCAGCATATATATAATGTGGAGGTGACGTGGCTGCGTGCCCACGAGAAGATGGTCTTTATCTCGTCCCAGTATGTGACATCCTCATACTCGAACGTCTCCACCGGAGCCCCCGTCACTATCATTCCGTCGAACTTTTCGTCCACCATCTCGTAGAAATCGCGGTAGAACATCAGCATGTGCTCTATCGGAGTGTTCTTGGGGGTGTGGCTGCGCAGTTTCATAAAACTGATGTCCATCTGTAGCGGAGTGTTGGAAAGCAGGCGGATGAGGTCGGTCTCGGTGGTTATCTTCAGCGGCATGAGATTGAGGATGACAATCTTCAGCGGGCGTATATCCTGCGATATGGCCCTCGAATTGTCCATTACGAATATGTTCTCATGCTTCAGCAGCTCTATCGCCGGAAGTTTGTCGGGTAGTCTTAAAGGCATGGTCGTGTTTTATATTTTGTTCTTTCTGCATACGGCCTGCGCCGTAGTGCGTCTCTAAAACCAACTCCACCGGCCGCCATGAAACAGTGTTTCCATGACAGCCGGTGTCGTTTTGCGGTCTTTCAGATTAGGGTTGTATGTCTTGAATGATACGGCTCTCCATTCATGTCACCAGAGAGCCAGGCGCTCAGACTTGGGGATGAACATCTTGTCACCCTCCTTCACGCCGAAAGCGTCGTACCACATGTCGATGTGGGGCAGCGCTCCGTTCACACGCCAGCGGCCGAGTGAGTGCGGGTCGCTCTTTGTCCGGTTGCGTATTTCGGCCTCGGTGATGTTGCCGGCCCATACTCCCGCATAGGCCAGGAAGAAGCGTTGCTCGGGGGTGAGTCCGTCGATTACGGGCAGTGCGGCATCCTTTGTGGCGTTCTTGAAGGCGTAGAAAGCCACCTGCAGTCCGCCGTGGTCGGCCAGATTCTCACCGAGAGTGAAGCGTCCGTTGGCGTTGAGGTCGGGCAGAACCTTTATCGACGAGAAGAAGTCGGCATAGCCGTCGGCACGCTCGGTGAAGTTCTTGCCGTCGGCTTCCGTCCACCAGTCGTTCATGTTTCCGTTCTTGTCGTAATGGCGTCCCTGGTCGTCGAAGCCGTGGGTCATCTCATGTCCTATCACCACTCCTATGGCTCCGTAGTTGAAGGCATCGTCGGCCGTGGGGTCGAAGAAGGGCACCTGCAGTATGCCTGCGGGGAAACAGATCTCGTTTGTAGTGGGGTTGTAGTAGGCGTTTACGGTCTGCGGGAACATGTGCCACTCGTCCTTGTCTACGGGTTTGCCCGCCTTCTCGGCTATTGTCCAGCTGTTCCAGAACCTGTTGCACTCGAGAATGTTCTCCAGATACGACTTCTTGGGGTCGATGTTCAGTGCCGACATGTCCGTCCACTTGTCGGGATAGCCAATCTTCACATAGAATGAATTGAGCTTGTCGAGGGCGTTCTTCTTGGTCGATTCCTCCATCCACTCCTGCTCCTTTATGCGCTCTGCCAGTGCAATCTGCAGGTTGTCCACCAGCTTCTTCATCCTTTCCTTCGACGATGCGGGGAAATATTTATCCACATAAATCCTGCCGAGAGCCTGTCCCATCATGTTCTCCACCTGTCCGGTGGCACGCTTCCAGAGCGGGTGGTTCTGCTTGCGGCCCGACATTGTCTTGCCGAAGAAGTCGAAGTTTGCCGAAACAATCTCGTCGCTCAGATAGTTGGCGTAGCTCGTTATCTGCCCCCACTCCATGTAGTCGCGGTATTCTGCCGGTGTGATGCCGGCCACCAGCTTGTCCACTCCGTCGAGGAACTCCGTCTGGCCCACCACAAGTTCCTGTATGTGTTCGGTCTTCATGCCCGTGGCGTTCATCACCTCCGCCAGCCGCAGGTGCGGATAGCGGGCGTTGAACTCGCCGAGCGTCATCTTGTTGTAGTTGGCTTCGGGGTCACGCAGTTCCGTCATCGACTTCGAGCATTTGGCCAGTTCCGTCTCCACCTTCATCACGTTCTGCATCTTGGCCGTGGCGGCCTTCTCGTTGAAGCCGAACAGTCCGAACATTCTCACGATGTGCTTCTTGTAAGCCTCGCGTATGGCCGTGGTGGCCGAGTCGGTGTCGAGATAATACTCCTTCTGGCGCAGTGTGATGCCGCTCTGCACGATGTTGAGGATGTTGCGCGTGGCGTTCTTCTCGTCGGCACCTATGTATGTGCCGTAAAACTCGTTGTCGCCGTAGGCGGCCATGTCCAGTCTCACCTTGAACAGGGCCTCCACCGTCTTGGCCTTCTCCAGTTTCCGGATGATGGGCATGAGTGGTGCGGCCCCCTCCTTGTCGCGGCGTACCGAGTCGGTGGCCAGCTTGTAGAGGTCGCTCAGCTTCCTCTCTGTCGTTCCGGCCTCGTAGGTCTTGTTCTTCAGGTCGGTCAGGATGGAGTTTATGCGCTTGTCGTTGTCCTCGGCAAGTCTGTCGAAACTGCCGTAACGCGAATATGCGGCGGGCAGCGGATTGTTCTTCATCCATCCTCCGCAGGCAAACTCATAGAAGTCTTCCGTGGGGTTTGCGCTTCTGTTCAGGTTCTCCGGCAGGATGCCGGATTTCAGTTCTCCCTGTGCCATGGCAGTCATCGACATCGACACTGCGGCAACAATGGGAATGATTCTTTTCATTTTCATTGTCATATAATATTAATTATTGTTCAGCGATTCCAGCTCCTCGGAGAGGGTTTCCCATTTTTCAATCTCCCCGTCGAGCGATTTCTTTGTCTCTGTATATTCGGTGACATACTCCATGTTTGAAGCGTTTTCAGGCTTGCTCAGTATGTCGTCGAGTTCTTTCAGGCGCTTTTCCATGCGGCCTATTTTCGATTCCGACTCGGCCACGGCCTTCTCCACCTTGCGTATTTTCTTCTGCAGCTCCTTGTGTTCGGCGTAGTTCTGCCTGCCCGTCTTGTCTTCGTCATCAGCCTTCTGCCGCGATGCTGCTGTTGCTGACGCCGCGGCCTGCGCCGGCGTTTCCTGCCTGGTGCCGCGGCCCAACTGGTTGAGCGAGTCGATGTTGTTCTTGTGCAGGAAGTCGTAGATGCCTCCTATGTGCTCCTTCACGCACCCTCCGCCGAACTCGTACACCTTCGTCACGAGACCGTCGAGGAACTCGCGGTCGTGGCTTACGATGATGGCCGTGCCGTCGAAGGCGCGTATCGCGTCTTTCAGCACGTCCTTCGACTGCATGTCGAGATGGTTGGTAGGCTCGTCGAGTATCAGCAGGTTCACCGGTTCGAGCAGCAGGCGTATCATCGCCAGACGGCTCCGCTCGCCTCCGCTGAGCACCTTCACCTTCTTTTCCGACGCCTCGCCGCCGAACATGAATGCACCGAGAATGTCGTTTATGCGCAGGCGGATGTCGCCCTTCGCCACATTGTCTATCGTCTCGAACACCGTCAGGTTCTCGTCGAGCATCTGCGCCTGGTTCTGCGCGAAGTAGCCTATCTGCACGTTGTGCCCTATCTTGAGCGTGCCGGTATACGGTATCTCGCCCATGATGCACTTCACGAGCGTCGACTTGCCCTCGCCGTTCTTTCCCACAAAGGCCACCTTCTCGCCGCGCTTTATCGTCAGCGTCACCTTGTCGAAAACGGTATGCTCGCCGTAGTCCTTGCGCACGTCGTCGCATATCACCGGATAGTCGCCGCTGCGCAGGCACGGCGGAAACTTCAGCCGCAGTGCCGACGTGTCCACCTCGTCTATCTCTATGGGCACTATCTTGGCCAGCTGCTTGATGCGGCTCTGCACCTGTACGGCCTTTGTGGGCTTGTACCTGAACTTCTCTATGAAGTCTTTCATGTCGGCAATCTCCTTCTGCTGGTTCTCGTAGGCCCTCAGCTGCTGCTCGCGCCGCTCCTTGCGCAGCACGACATACTCGTCGTACCGCACGCGGTAGTCGGTCACCCTGCCGCACGATATCTCGAAAGTGCGGTTGGTGACGTTGTTTATGAAGGCGCGGTCGTGGCTCACGAGTACCACCGCTCCCGGCGACTGGGCGAGAAACTGCTCCAGCCACTGTATGCTCTCTATGTCGAGATGGTTGGTCGGCTCGTCGAGCAGCAGCACGTCAGGACGCTGCAACAGTATCTTGGCCAGCTCCACCCTCATGCGCCATCCGCCGCTGAACTCGCTCGTGGGGCGGTCGAAGTCGGTACGCAGAAAACCCAGACCGCAGAGCGTGCGCTCTATCTCCGCCCCATAGTTCTCCGCCCCCATCA
>NZ_URNN01000094.1 GCF_900549175.1 uncultured Prevotella sp.
ACTTTATGGGATGTAAAGATACGGCTAATTTTTGACAAAGGTGGTAAAACAATGTTTTTTTAACTTTTTCTCCACACATTTGAATACATTGGATTTGAGAAAAGATTTATAATAACAAGGGTATATCAAAGTCCTTTTCTCCGGACATTTGATACACCCTTTTTCATAACCATAATTCTATAAGGAGAGTTTGGCAGACAGCCTGACGCTGCCCGCAACTCACTCTTTCAACCTTCCGGCCATGGCTTCACCCAACGCCATGCACTGTGCCGTGGTGTCGGCATCGAGACTCTGCCTTATCTCCACCGGCGTGCCAACGGGTTCAAAGTGGAGGTGGTTGTCATTCCACATCCTGATCTTCTCTACAGCCTTGCCAGCCCACGCATAACTGCCGAACCATCCTATGAGGTGATTCTTGATGTCGCGGTTGGAAAGTTCGTCGAGCAGCACGTTCATCTCGTGATACAGTCCGGCATTGTATGTGGGTGCGCCGACGATGAGACCGCGGTAACGGAACACGTCGCGGATGATGTACGAGTGATGTGTCTTAGACACGTTGTACATCACGATGTTCTTTATGCCGGCATCGCTGGCGGCACGGGCTATGACCTCGGCGGCACGCTCGGTATTGCCGTACATCGTGCCGTAACAGATTACCAGGCCTTCCTCGGTCTCGTAGCGGCTCATACCGTCGTACATGGTCACCACAAGCTCTATATAGTCATGCCATACGGGACCGTGGGTGGAGCAGATATAGTCGAGGTGAACGCCTGCGAGTTTCTTCAGGGCATTCTGAACGGGAACGCCGTACTTGCCCACGATGTTGGAATAATAACGCACCATCTCGAGCCAGAAGCTGTCGCAGTTGATCTGTGAGTCGATGATGCCTCCGTTGAGCGCGCCGAAACAGCCGAAAGCGTCGCCGGAGAAGAGTATCCGCTCTGTGGCTTCCCCGCTGCCGGAGTTGCTTTCAAGCACTGTCATCATCGTTTCGGGCCAATGCACCATGGGTGTCATGACAAACTTCATGGTGTGTCGGCCGAGACTTACGGTATCTCCGTTCTTCACTTCAACACAGTTGTTGTTTATGCCATAGAAGCCACCTGCCATATCGAACGTTTTTTTGTTGCCGATGATCTGCACGTCGGGATAATACTTCCGTATAAGCTCGATGGCACCGCTATGGTCGGGCTCCATGTGGTTTACGACGAGATAGTCTATCCGACGGTCACCAATCACTTCCTGTATGTTCTTGATGTATGCCATGAAGAAATCCACTTCGACGGTATCAACGAGACACACCTTGTCGTCAACAATAAGATAGGAGTTGTAGGAAACTCCGTTGGGCAACGGCCAAAGCCCCTCGAAGAGGTTCTTGTTGCGGTCGTTCACGCCTACGTAAAATACGTTGTTTGTTATCTGTTGCATAATATTAATTTTTGAGAAGTCTTTCTTGGGAGTTAAGGAGTTAAAGGGAGTTATCGCTCCCTGCGGTCGCTAAGGAGTTAAGCCAATACCCACATAAAGTATTATTTATATTCATAATGTTGTATTTGCCAGTAAATAAAAATATATTCTGTACCTTAAATATTCGTGACTTTACACCGGTTATTGCAGGCCTTTATGCCGGTATCGGCTTAACTCCCCAGCGACCGCAGGGAGCGATAACTCCCTTTAACTCCTTAACTCCTAAGAAAAACTCATAAAAAAATGATTAAAACCTCATCCTCTCCCCAAACTCCTTGTCTATCGAGTTGCTGATGCTGCGGCAGCAGTTGGCTGAGAACTGCTGTGCACATGCTATGACGCTGTCCCACTGCTGTTCGGTGAGACCGTTGTCGATAGCCTCGCGTGTGATGCCGTAACGCAGAAGACCGTAAACGAAACCGGCATTGAAGTTGTCACCGGCACCGATGGTGCTCACTGTGTCGGTCTCTATCACGGGATATTGCTTCTTCAGTCCGCCTTCGGCACGCAACTCGACGGGATTGACACCCTGTGTGTAGATGAACTTCTTGGTGTAGAAGGCTATCTGACTGCGGTAAATCACGTCGGGGTCGGTCTTGCGGAACATCACTTCGAAGTCCTCGCTGCTACCGCGCACTATGTCGGCATATTCCAAATTTTCAAGAATGTTGGGCGTGAGTTTCATCACCTCGTTCTGATGAGACGCACGGAAATTGACATCGTAGTAGAGTATTGCGCCATGGTTGCGGGCATACTCCAGAAATCCCACCATCTGCGGGCGTATGACGGGGTTGACGGCATAATACGAGCCGAACATCACCACATCATCGGGCTGTATGTCGGGGTAAACGAAGTCGAGCCTGTCGTGCGGGTGGTCTTTGTAGAATACATACTCCGCATCGTTGTTCTCGTTGAGGAAAGCCAGCGAGATGGGCGACTTGCTGCCCGGATACACGTTGATATTGTCGGCGTTGACACCGTTTTCATTCAAGAAGTCTATTATTTGGCGACCCACACGGTCGTTGCCGGCCTCGCTGATGAATGTGGTGTTCACTCCGGCACGTCCCAGTGATATGATGCCATTGAAAACGGAGCCGCCCGGTACCGCGCCGATGGGTTGGTCGTTTTTGAATATTATGTCGAGCACTGTCTCGCCTATTCCTATTACCTTGCGCATAGTAATGATATATAAAAAATCCGGTTGCAAAATTACATATTTCATACGAAAAACGAAGTCCGAAAGATAAAGAAATTGCGGCCGCGGCGGCTTTTCTTTGCCACACAATCTCCATTCCTCGCCGAAAGTGATTACCTTTGCATGACAGAAGCTGCATCATCTTTTAAATATAAGCGACATTCCGGCAATATCATACAACCCGGATGACGCCGCAGCAAGAAACAACGGAAACGAACAGGAACATGAACTACAATACAGCAACACTGCCCAATGGACTGCGCATAATCCATTGTCCGTCGGCATCGCCGGTGGTATACTGCGGCTATGCCGTAAATGCCGGCACACGCAACGAGACGGCAGAAGAGGAAGGCATGGCCCACTTCTGCGAGCATATCACGTTCAAGGGTACCGCGCGCCGCAGCGCCCTGCAGGTGATAAACTGCCTGGAACGTGTGGGTGGCGAACTGAACGCCTTCACCACCAAGGAGCACACCGTCTACTATTCGGCCATACTGCGTGACCATTTTACGAAGGCCGCCGACCTGCTGACGGACATAGTCTTCCACAGCAACTATCCACAACATGAGATAGACAAGGAGGTGGAGGTTATCTGCGACGAGATAGAAAGCTACAACGACACGCCGGCCGAACTGATATACGACGAGTTTGAGAACCTTATTTTCAACGGTCATCCCTTGGGGCACAATATCCTCGGCACGGCCGGACGACTGCGCACATACACCACGGCAGACGCCATGCGCTTCACGCGCCGTCACTACCGTCCGGACAACGCAGTATTCTTCGCCTATGGCGATCTGGATTTCAACAAGCTCGTGGCGGCATTGTGCAAAGCCGCGGGCGACACCTGCGGAGCTGCCTTTACAGACGGAGGGGACGCACTACTTTGCGGAGAAAGAACTTTATATGACGGAAATACGAACAACACGGTGGTCATGCCCGATTATGCGCCGCGTGAGGTGACGATAGAACGCAACACGCATCAGGCTCATGTCATGATTGGCAACAGGTCTTACAGCGCACGCGACGAGCGCCGCACGGCTCTCTTTCTGCTCAACAACATACTCGGCGGACCGGGCATGAACGCGAAGTTGAACCTCTCGTTACGCGAGCGTCACGGACTGGTATACACCGTTGAGAGCAGCATGGTGGCCTACTCCGACACCGGTATGTGGAGCGTATACTTCGGGTGCGACCCACACGACGTGAAGCGCTGCCGGCGTCTGGTGCGGCACGAACTCGACCGCATGATGGAACACGCGCTGACGCCGGCACAGCTCAATGCGGCCAAACGACAGATAAAAGGACAGATAGCGGTGGCGTGTGACAACCGCGAGAACTTTGCCCTCGACTTCGGAAAGACTTATCTGAAATACGGCATCAAGAAAGACATGACGGCACTGTTTGACCGCATAGACGCTCTCACGGCCGAACAGATAAGGCAGGTGGCAGAAGATATGTTCGCCGCAGACAGGCTGACCACGCTGATAATACGGTAGCGCGGTTTTCGATTTACAGACTGTGGAAATACAACTTGACCCGGTCAAAGCGGCGGGCGGCAAGGTCTTCTTTTGAAATGAGGAAATTAAGCATGCCGCAATCGTAGAAACGCAGTCCCCAACGGTCATCCTCGTCTATCTGTAGCAACGAGACATATCCGGGAGCCTCATCACGCACTTCTTCGTAGAAAGGCAGCCCGAGAAGCTTGTGGTTGTAGTCACATTCGCCCGTCTTCTCAAAACATATCGCCTCGGCAGGCAGACAAGCGTCGCTCCCGTCGTTCCACACCACCTTGTGGGTGTGAAGGTTGGACGTATCTGGAGAGTAGACAACCTTGTATCTGTCTTCCTCCCAAAAGCCTATATGACCGTATTCGGCATCCATATCGCCGAGAAAATAGTCAAGTGCCGCGAAGAAATAGAGCATGCCCCGGTGTGGCAGCAGGCTGTCAGGGTCATAAGGAGAAATGTCTGCAAGGTCGATCTGACAGATGAAGGTGAGCAAATCTTCATCCTCCGAATCTGACAGATTCTGTTGGTCGGGACAGTCATTTTGACCCGACCGGGCCTGCAGATGTGGCTGATCGGGAACCGACGGAAAATCCACCCCCTCCGGCAAATCGGGAAAACCCCACCAATGACTCTTCGACACCAAATTTCCTTTCGCTGTATCTGTAATAATCTGTATGGCCATAACAAATCTGGTAAATCTTAATCGAACATAACTCCGGGATTCATCGCCGATGGACTGCGCCATGCTATGCCGTGACGCATCAGCACATCCCGCTTCACACTCCAATGATAGAAGCAGAAGCCCATGCCGCGCGGCATGTCAGGGTCCAGCTCTTCGTTTATCTCCGCCTCCACTTGCTCATACAACGCTTCCCACCGCTCCGTTCTTTCTACCGGGTCGAAGCGCAGATGGCGGGAATACCGCTTGCGCCACTCGTCGTCGGTGACATTGTCAATGTCAATATAGTCGGTCCATTTACGACAGGACTCTTCTATCCACTCCCGCTCTATCGGGTCGTCATAATCCTCCATGTCGGACGGCTGCACGACATCAAACAGCGCGAGCATGCGCCTGTATACCGACAGGGCAAACCTCGGAACGTCAGAACACGGAATGTTGTCGGTCAATATATCCAAGAGGAATATCTTGTCGTAGGGAGTGTGGTGCCCGCCCCTGTCGGGAATAGCGTCCAACAACCGGACAACCCTGCGAGCAAGGCACACGTTGTCCCCTATCTTGAAATCATGCGAGTTTTGCCGCATCTGCTTGAGCAGCTGCACTGACTCCTGTATCTGTTCGGGATATCGGTTCATAATCGCTGTATTTTTGTCATCTATAATTAAACATAAGCGTCGAAACGGCCGTCATCGTCGCGTTCATCATTGTCGGTATCATCCGAGCTGTCCGTGATGCCGCCAACTTCACATTCACCGCCATCCTCCTCTTTGTCGAATACCGGCACATAGTATTGTTCTATCTCCGCGGCATACTCGGTCAGACGGCCGTAGGTATAGGCCATTACCGTTTCGTTGAGCAGTTTTCTCGAGTCTTTACGCGCCCCATACAGGGCAATCATATCTTTAAACTCCTGCGGCTTGTCGATGTAATGGTTGTGTATCATGTCGAAAACCTTCTCATAACACTCGGCACTGTTGATCAATGCCCCTTTCGAATAATACAGGAAAGCCTTGTCGTTGTTTTCTATAGCACCAAAATCGCCGAAGAAATAAATGTCGCCCAATGTCTCCGCCGCTTCACACGAACCACATTCAAGAGCCTCTTTAAGGTCTATCACCAGACTGTTGAGGAACATATACTTTGCATAGGGCTCCAGATTTTCATATTCATCCACCTTCGATGTGGCAACAAGGTACATGCAGGTGGGACATCCGTGTTCGGCACCCTGCTTTACTATAGCATCATAGGCGTCTTGGTCGATTGTCTCACCCTTTTCATCGCATGAGCAGGCAAAGGCCAGACACAGCCAGGCATCCACGACACCCTCGTTGGCAGCAAAGGCAAAGTCGTCTTTGCCACGGTTGTATCCGAAGGCCTGCTGTTCGGCACAGCCCCTGAAATAACGCCACCGCGGATTGACATTCTCCTCGCCGTATTTTTCCTTGCTCTCGGCCATCAGCCCTTCACAAATAGTTATGGCCTTCTGCGTGTCAACGGGTGTGCCCTTCATGCCGTATATCATCTTTCTTATCTGATATTCGGCGGCATATTCGCAGCCGGCCTCAAAGGCTTTGTTAAGCAACGTCTTGGCACGCAGTCGGTCGACGATGTCAAATTCACCGAAATCGTAGCCCATGGCCAGACTCACCGCCGCCTCGGCCACACCTTGTTCCCACGACTGCGTGAAATAGGCATACGCCTTGGCCATGGAGTCTTCGTCACGCTGGGTGCACAGATGGAAGCGGCCGAGAGCAAAGAGAGCGTATGGATTGCCTTCATCGGCACATTTCTCCAATACGCCTACTGTTTCGGCCGACAACATAAACATGTTTATCTTCGGAGCAAAAGCCATGGCAAACCACAACGTGGCTATCTCGTCATAATCCGTCAGGTATATGGCGTTGACAGCAATGGCATTGACAGAGCCCCTACGGTGCATCTCGGCCCACGAAGGCAAGTCGAGGGGTATTCCCGCCTTCTCTACCATGACGGCTATCACGGTGGTCTGGTGCACATATATGTTACCCCCACACCCTACCTCCAGCAGGTCTGCCCTCTTTTTCATGGAAAGCTTGTACGACTTGCCGTAGAAGTCCAGATCAAGATGTTCACCGTCATAGTATGTCACCACCGGTACATTTCCACTGTCGTCTTTCCACTTCCATCCGGGAATAGCCTCCCCAACGCGGATGGAAACGTCATCCACACTTATCTTCTCCGACAAACTCTCACACACTGATCCTCTGTCATTGTAACGGTTGACAACCATTATCGATATTTCATTTGCCATGCTGATTATGTATTAAAACTGTTAGAAAATCTGTTATGACACACCGGTTTGCCTGATGTCTCCGACACTCAGACATATCAAAAGGTTCTACTCGACTTAAGGCTTTAAGCAAAGTATAAACATTGTTTTCAACTGACAGGGACAAATATACGTAAATAATATGAGAAAACGGTATCTTCAGGAGAATGTTTTAAATAAATGTTCCATTGGGGGTGTTTTTCATCGAAAGAGGGTGTATCAAAATGCAAAAAAGTGACTTGTATTCATTTTGATACACCCTCTATTCATGCAGGTAGGGACATATTCTTGTATTTGTCCGTCATATACAAGAACATGTCCCTACCATGTTTAAATCTTTGTACAGCTACCTGCTATCAGGGCCGAAGTTCATCACTTCGCATTAATTTCTTTCAGCAGACGGTCGGCATGTCCCCAACGGTCCATCATGTAGAGCACGTAACGTATGTCGACACCTATGCAGCGTGCCAGATGGGAGTCGAAGAGCAGGTCGCTCGACAGGCTGTCCCAGTTTCCGTCGAAAGCCAGACCGATAAGCTCACCCTTGCCGTTGAACATCGGCGAGCCGCTGTTGCCACCCGTTATGTCGTTGTTGGTGAGGAAACAGAGGTGCATGTCGCCGGTTGTCCGGTCGGTGTATTTTCCGAAGTCTGTTGTCGAGAACAGGTCGTGCATGACAGGCTCGGCATAATAGTCAATCACCTTGTCGCCCGTCTTCATCTTCTTAACAATGCTCGGAGCGGCGGTATAATAGCCGGAGGGCTTGCCTCCGAGAAGGAATCCGCCCACCTGTCCGTAGCTCAGTCGCATGGTGAAGTTGGCGTCGCTGTAATGCGGCATGTCCTCCTCCATGCGCAGTTTGGCGGCACAGAGATACTTCTCCTGATCGTCAATGGAGTCCATGCTGCTCTTGAGACCCTTGGTAAGAATGTGCATTATCTCGGTTATGTCCATTCCCATCACCACTCCGCAGTCTTTCAGAAAACTCTTCTTATTGGCGTAAAGCTTCTCACCGCTCTTCATGAGAATGGAGTTGGCATAGATGTAGTCAACATATTTTGCGCAGTCGCCGCCGAACTTCTCGTCTATGGTCTTGTAGAAGGCAGGCAGATACTTTGCGTCCACCTGTTCGCGGTAGTTCTTCAGCAGTGCGGCGTAAACGTCCTTGTCGGTGGCCTCGTCCCATTCGTCGCTATTGTCCTTAAACTCTATGTACTGCTTCTTCGGCTTGTTGTCCGGACCCTGATACTTCATGCCGTTGTGCACACGGATGGCACGTGTGGTCAGTTCGTTGGTGCGGAAGAAGGTCTCGGTGAACAGTGTGTAGGCCTTGCGAACGTCGAGGCGGGCGTCGTAGAGACGTTTCATCAGGTCGAAGTCGAGCTTGTCCTTCAGATAACCCGTAGACTCCTGATATTGACGTATCTTCTGCTCGAAATCGGCTTTTTGGCGGACAAGACCTATACTGTCGATACACTTGTTCATGCCGATGGAGTTCTTCCAGTAGTTGGAGCTTTGGGCGTATTTTGAGTCGTACTTGATACGTACGGCCTCGTCGGCACGCATGTGGCGTATCATCTGCTCCTGCTTCACGCCGCGCACCTGTGCACGCGGCTCGTTGATGGCATCGCGGCGCTCACGTATGCCGTACGACGAGAGATAGCGGTTGGTGCTGCCGGGATATCCCATGGTCATGGAGAAGTCGCCGTCCTTGTAACCCTGAAGCGACACGGGAGCCCACGACTCAGGATGGTAGGGCACATTCTTCTCGTTGTAGTCGGCCGGACCGTTGGTCTTCGGGTCGGCATAAATGCGGAACACGGAGAAGTCGCATGTCTGGCGGGGCCACATCCAGTTGTCCGTCTCGCCTCCGAACTTACCCATCGACTTGGGCACGGTGAACACCAGGCGCAGGTCGGTGAAGTCGCGGTAGGTGGTGGCATAGTATTGGTTGCCTTCGTAGTAGGGCTTTATCTCAAGACGCAGTGTCGAGTCTTTTGCCTTGACGTCTTTCGACCAGGCGTTTTCTATCGAGTCGACAAATTCCGAACGGCGCGTTGCCGTCATGCCGGCTATACCCATGTCTTCGAGCTGCTTGGTCACGTCTTTCTGCTCTACCATGAAGCTCACGAACATGTCCTTGTTGGGAAGTTCTTCCTCAAACGATTTGGCATAGAATCCGTTGAGCATATAGTCATGTTCTACGGTGGAGTGACTGCGTATGGCTTCAAAACCGCAATGGTGGTTCGTGAAGACAAGACCGTCGGACGAAACGACCACACCCGAGCAGTAGCCGCTGAAGTTGACCACTGCCTTCATGATGGCATCCTTGCCATTGTAAAGCCCGTCATAGGGCAGTTCGAAACCTTCGGCCTGCATCTGTTCGTAGACAGCCTGCGGCAGGTTGTAGAGCATCCACATGCCTTCGTCAGCCTTTGCCGAGCCGACGGCGAGAAGTGATGCCAGTGCTAATGTTACTTTTTTCATTGTTTGTTTTTATTAATTGGTTTTTATTGTTTTGTTCTTTTGGATTATCCTTTACTTGGAACGACGGAAATACCTGCCCACCACCGGAAGCGAGGAGAGAGGAAAATCACGGCGCACGATTACGGCAGCAAACACGGCAATCATCAGTGTATTGACGGCGACGGCGAAACCAACAGGCAAGTGGGTGTTGGCGGCGGTCATGCCGGCAAATATCATCACGGCAAGGGCTACATAAACGAAAATGTCACGCATGGGATAAGCAATCGGGTAATAACGCTGCCCGACGAAATATGACACCACCATTGATGTGCCATAAGCGGCAAAACCGGCCCACGCACAGGCCATATAGCTGAACCGCGGTATGAGGAGTACGTCGATGATGATAAGGATGACACAACCTATTCCCGAGAACCATGCCCCCCAGATGGTGCGGTCGGTGAGCTTGTACCAGAATGACAGGTTGAAGAACACACCGAACATTATCTCGGCGGCCATCACCACGGGAACAACTTTCAGACCGGGCCAGTAGCTCTCTCCTATGATATGGCGCAGCACGTCGATATATCCCATCACGACGAGAAACGCCAGCAGGGTGAATATAACGTAGTATTTCATAGCCGCCGCGTACGTAGCGCGGTTGTCGCTGTCCTTGGCCTTGCCGAAGACAAACGGCTCATAGGCAAAACGGAAAGCCTGCGTTATCATCACCATTATCATGGCTATCTTGATACAAGCACCGTAAATGCCGAGCTGCGTGCTCGCCTCCTGCGGCGTACCGTCGTAGAGATAAGGGAAAATTATCTGCGAAATGCACTGGTTGAGCTGTCCTGCTAGTCCCATGATGAGTATCGGCCATGCGTAACCGAGCATACGCCGGCAGATGCCGCTGTCGAAACCGACCGATATGCCCCGCAACTCCTTGTATAGCATCAGCAGTGTGGCCGCCGTGCAGAAGAAGTTGATGTAGAACACCCATGCCACGTCAAGATGGAACGCCTCATCGTATATACCCAGCGGGTTGAGCTGCAGCGCCGGCAGAACAATGAGATAGAGCACATTGAGAATTACGTTCAGCATGATGTTCACAATCTTCAGCATTGCAAACTTCACAGGGCGGTGACAACACCGAAGATATGCAAAAAGGATGGCCGTAAAGGCGTCGATGCCCACTGTCACGAACAGCACCCACACATATTCGGGATGGTCGGCATAGCCCATCAGTGCGGCTATCTGCTGCCTGAACGCCACCACCACCGCACAGAACAGGAGCGACGTGGCTCCCACCATGCGCAACGTCGTGGAGTACACACGGCGCGGGTTTTCACCCTCCTTGTTCATGAAACGGAAGAAGGTGGTCTCCATGCCGTACGTGAGCACGATGATGAGCAATGCCGTATAGGCATATACATTCGTTATAACACCATATTGTCCGCCGTCGGCGGTAAACCTTGCCGTCTGTATCGGCACAAGCAAATAGTTAACGAAACGCGCCACAATGCTGCTCAGGCCGTATATGGCTGTGTCTTTTACTAATGATTTTAAGTTTGACATCGTTTTTTTCTTTTTTTAGGTTTGGTAGGTTTTTGTAGGTGAAGTAGGTGTGGTAGGTTTTGTAGGTGCGGTACCTACTTTACCTACCGCACCTACCACACCTATTAAACCTACCGATTAAACCTACCACACCCTACCTCACTTACTAATCCTACTTTTTCTTATTATTCTCTCCTCTTGCAGCAAGCCTCGCCTTATATCTCTGCTCCTTTATTCCGCCGTTTTGCAGAAACAGGCGGTCCTGCCTGTCGATGAGCCCACGCAACAGGGCCAAAGTCTGATGAATGACTATCAGCGCGATGTTCGCTATGTCCTCGGCATTGCGCCCCTCTATCTGCCGCCGGTAGTATGCACTGTCGTTGTGGCGGCGGAAACGTGGCAGGCATGCCTGATATTTAGGATGGTTAACATCCCATATTTCGAGATTGTTGTTTCTCAGAAAATCCCTGTAGTCCTCCTTCAGTTCCTCCAAACTGCCCTTTGCTATGACCGTCAACTTATGTTCCGATTCCGTAGAACCCTCAGCGTCGCTATATCCCTCCACTATATTTTGTTTGCAGGACCGCGCAGCCTGCTGCATCTGGTCGACAGTGCGGTCGCCGGAACGATTGAGAAATGCCCTTACGAAATAGTATGTTATATCGAACACACATTCCGATTTTTTGTAGACAAGCAGAGTCTCATAGCTGCCTATTTTCTTTTGATTGTAATCCATACATATTGTTTTATAGGATTAATCTTAATTTCTTCACGAGAAAAACAGATATGCCATAGCCACTGCCGCCGCAACGCCGGCAAGGTCGGCCAGCAGTCCGCAGGTCACGGCATGACGGGTGTGCCGCACGCCCACACTGCCGAAATAGACGGCGAGGATATAGAATGTGGTGTCGGTGGACCCCTGGAATATGCAGCTCAGACGTCCAACGAACGAGTCGGCACCGTATGTGGTCATGGCATCGACCATCATGCCCCGCGCACCGCTACCCGAGAGAGGTTTCATAAGTGCCGTAGGCATGGCCTCCACGAAGTCGCTGTTCAGACCGCACATCTCGACACCCATGCGTATTCCGCTGATTATCACATCCATAGCTCCCGAGGCGCGGAACACGCCCACGGCCACGAGTATGGCTACAAGATACGGAATGATGCGTATGGCAGTGTTGAAACCATCCTTCGCCCCATCGATGAAAGCGTCGTACACATTGATGCGTTTCCTCATTCCGGCGATGATAAATCCTACGATGATTGTCATGAGAAGCACGTTTGCCACACTCGTGCTCACCACGTCCATCGTTTCCTTGTCCATCCGGTTGAAAGCCCATATTATCGCGGCCACGGCGGCACACAGAACACCGAGTGTTGTAAGCATGGTGCGGTTGATGAGATTGATGCGCTGGTAGAGGCTGGTGACGATGATGCCTGTCAGCGTGGAGAAGAATGTTGTCAGCAGCAGCGGTATGAACACATCGGTGGGCTGTTCCGCCCCCATCTGCGCCCTGTATACCATTATACTGACAGGTATGAGTGTCAGTCCGCTCGTGTTGAGCACAAGAAACATTATCATCGGGTTTGTGGCCGTATCCTTCTTCGGGTTCAACTCCTGCAACTGCTCCATAGCCTTCAGCCCGAGCGGCGTGGCGGCGTTGTCAAGGTTGAGCATGTTGGCTGCAATGTTCATGAATATGCTTCCCGTGACGGGATGCCCCTTTGGTATGTCGGGAAACAGGCGTGTGAACACGGGACTGAGCAACCGGGCGAGTCCGTTCACCATTCCGCTGCGTTCGCCTATTTTCATTATGCCGAGCCACAAGGCGAGCACGCCCGTAAGTCCGAGCGATATTTCAAATGCCGTCTTCGATGATGCGAATGTGGAGTCCATCATAGCCGGAAAAACCGTCGTATCGCCCATGAACACGAGTTTTACCAAGGCGATGACAAATGCTATGACGAAAAATGCTATCCAAATATAGTTAAGTACCATTGGCGCCTGTTTATTTATTCGGCAAAATTAGTCAGATTGGCCGAACTTACCAAATATATCACACTCTTTTTCTTTTTTACAACGCATGCCATCCCTTATTACAATAAAACAATATGTCTTTATGTCTAAAAAACATGTCTTTATCCACACAACACAATATGTCTTTTATGTCTTTATGTCTAAAAATATGTCTTTATGTCAAAGACTCACGACGCAGAGGATACGCCCCACGCAAATGCTCAAACATGTCGGGTGCAACCTTCAGCCGGCGGCTGTCATCAA
>NZ_URNN01000095.1 GCF_900549175.1 uncultured Prevotella sp.
GACCGCAGGGAGCGATAACTCCCTTTAACTCCTTTAACTCCTGAAAAGTATAAATGAATAAAGCTCCCCGAAAGGGAGCTTTATTCATTTATACTTTTCTATCAGCCCCTCCGCCTGGCTGTCTCCGAGCTCTTTTGCCTTCTGCAGGTTGGCTATTCCTTCTGCCTTGTTGCCCTTGAGACATTGCGCGAGACCGAGGAAGAGATATCCGTCGCTGAGCGAACCGTCGGCGTCGATGCACATTTGGGCCGTTGCCACGGCGTCGTCGAGCAGATTGAGACGTATCTCGAACGAAGCCTTTTCGGCGAGATAGAGGGTGTTTTTAGGACTCTTCTCTATTGCCTTTTTCATGTCGTTGATGGCCGGTTGGTACAGATGGCCCTCCATTTCCACGAGCGCACGGATGTAATAGAAGCGGTCGGTGAGTTGCGACGACATGAGATGCTCGTACTCGTTGTAGTCGGCCACGGCCTTGCGGTATTCCTTCATTGCACTGAGAGCCTGTGCCCGTGCGAACAGGTAGGGCGCCGCCTCTTTCAGGTAAGGCCGGCTGAACGTGTTGACGGCGCTGTCGAGCAGGGCCAGCATGGCCGCGGAGTCGCCCGCCAGCTCCTTGCACCGCGATGCCTCGTAGTATATTTCGGCAGTGCGTGTGCCGCCGGCGATGATGCCGCCGTATATGTCGTATGCCTCGTCGTAGCGTTTCTGCGCGAATCTTATCTGCGCCTTGCGCTGCCGGTAGATGGGCAGAGGGTTTATCTTGTATGCCTCTTCAGCCTCGTCGGCGGCGCGGTCGAGTGTCCACGGCTCGTATTTGCGGTCGGGGCTGTACAGTTCTTTCTGGTAGATAAGGCCCGAGTAGCTGTAGTGTGCCTCGTCTTTCTTGTCGGCAACCTTTATGGCCTGCGCCATGTTTTCGTCGGCAGCGCTGAAGTTTCCTGCGCCGGTGTTGAGCTGTGCGCGGTAGATGTAGCCGTCGGAAGCATTGGGGAACTTGCGTATGAAGTCCTCCACGAGCCCGGCGTATGTGGCCGAGTCGGTGGCCGATGCCGCCACATACATTGTCAGCAGGGCCTGGTCGATGTTGTCGGGCAGGTCTTTCTTTATCGCGGTACTCTTGAGAGTGGGGTCGTTGATGCTCAGTCCGCCAATCTTAAGGTCGGCTATGAACGTCACTCCCACGGCGTGGCATACAGTGTCGGTGGCCTTGGCCGACTCCTGCAAGAGGCCCACCGCCTCTCCGTTGTCGTTTATGAGCGGGCTGCTCATGGTGTTTTCCGGCACGTTGGGCGTGATTATCGTGTAGTAGGTGTAGTTCTCCTGAAACGTCTCGGCCTTGCTTATCTTTCCGCCAAGTGCCGTTGTGGTCTTCTTTCCGCTGTATGGCAGTATCCATGCCGGGGCACCCTCGCCGGCCGCGGCTGCTGCCATTGGTAGCGGGGAGGTGCGGCGTGCGGCGGTGCGGAACTTTACAACGTCGTATGTCTCGTTGGCTCCGAGAATACATTCCACGTCCCATTCCTTGCCTTGCGCGTCGATGACGATGGCCCGCGAGGCTCCCCTGAACGGACTGAAACTGCTGACGGCCTCGCCCGACTCTCCTATATAGAATCCGTTGGTGCTTCCTATCATGGTTTCGTCTGCCGCGAATGTCTTCAATGTGAATACTGATTTTGCCGCTTTCTTTGCCCATTTGGGTTGCTGGGCGAGCATGGCGCAGTTTGCGGCTATTGCGCTGATGATGGTTATGATGATGCGTAGTTTCATGTTCTTTTATATTTTCAAGAGTTCTTTGGCGTTGTTGATTGCTGCTTCTGACACGTCGCTTCCGCTCAGCATTTGGGCGATTTCGCGCACGCGCTCGTCGGGGGTGAGCATCCGCATGTGGCTGATGGTGCCGTCGGCGGTGTCTTCCTTGTACACCTTATAGTGCGTGCTGCCGAGCGCAGCTATCTGCGGCAGGTGGGTGATGCTGATGACCTGACGGTCAGAACGGCCCATCTGCTGCATTATCTGCGCCATCTGTTCGGCTATCTTGCCGCTCACGCCGGTGTCAATCTCGTCGAAAATGATGGTGGGCAGCTTCACTGCACCGCTTATCATGGCTTTGAGTGACAGCATGACGCGGGCTATCTCGCCGCCCGAAGCCACCTGGGCCACCGGCTGCAGCTGTCCGTTGCGGTTGGCGCTGAAGAGGAACGAGGCCTTGTCGGTGCCGTTCTTCCCCAACGGTTCGTTGTCTATCGACACACGGAACTGCACGTTGGGCATGCCCAATGCCGATAGCCGGGTGAGCATTTCGCGCTCTATCTGTGTGGCGGCGGCACGGCGTGTGGCGCTGAGTGCTTTGGTCACGGCTTCACATTCGGCCCTGGCTCCGGCCATTTCCTGCTGCAGCTGGTTAAGCGTGTCGTCGCTGTTGACAATCTCGTTGAGCTTTTTCTCGAGGTCATCGCGCAGTGCCGTCAGTTCGCCGACGGTGTTGCAGCGGTACTTTTTCTCCAGATCGTAAATCTTGTCGAGGCGGTTGTTGATGGCGTCGAGCTCGGCAGGGTCGAACTCTATGTCATCTACCATGCCGCTGATTTCCTGCGATATGTCTTTCAGTTCGATATGGCAGCTGTCCATGCGCTGTGCAAGTGCCTCGGCAGACGGCATGACGCGGGTGATGGAGCTTATGGCGTTGATGGCCGTACGCAGGTTGGTCACCACTCCGGTGCTGTCGGCCGACAACTGCCTGTCGGCTTCGTAGAGGGCGCTTTTTATCTCTTCCGAATGGCTCATCGTGTCGGCTTTCTGTTCCAGTTCTTCCTGTTCGCCGTCGGTGAGGGCGGCTGAGGCAAGCTCATCGTATTGGAACTGGAGGAAATCGGCGTTGCTGCGGTTGCGCTCTATCTCCTCGCGCAACTCGTTGAGTTGGCGCTCTTTGGCGGAGTACAGGGCGTATGCCTTGCGGTAACTGTCTGACAGCGTGGCGTTGTCGGCTATTATGTCGACTACGCTGAGCTGGAAATCCTGTTTGTTGATGAGCAGGTTCTGGTGCTGGCTGTGCACGTCTACGAGCATTTCGCCGAGTTCCTTGAGCATCGACAGCGGCGCGGGGCTGTCGTTGATGAAGGCGCGGCTCTTGCCCGTTGCGGTCAGCTCGCGGCGTATTATGCAGTCGTCGGCGTCGTATTCGATGTCGTTTCTCTCAAAGAAGGATTCCATGTCGTAGCGCGACAGGTCGAAGTGGGCCTCTATCACGCATTTGGTTGCGCCGTGCCTCACCATCTTCGAGTCGGCACGCTGGCCGAGAAGGAGTCCTATGGCTCCGAGTATTATGCTCTTTCCGGCTCCGGTTTCGCCCGTTATTACGGAGAATCCGGACTTGAATTGCATGTTGAGCGTGTCTATGAGTGTGAAGTTTCGTATGTACAGTTGCTTGAGCATGGTTATTGCTTTAATTTGTTCCAGGAGTTGCTTTGCGCTGCATTGATGCCCATAAGTATGTCGTATACCGACTCTTTTTCCTTCTGCGTGCCTTTGCCTTTGTATATGTTTACAAGCTCATCCTTCTTGTAGTCGGTCCATATTTGCGGCAAAAGGCTGAGCGGTTTGTCCTCGTGAGCCTTCTTGAGATTGTCTTGCAGGGCTGTGGTTATGTTGGTGCGGCCGCGTTCCACGTTGCTTGCCATCTCGTCGAATCCCTTGCGGTAGTAGTCGTATTGCAGCATGCGGAACGGCTTCATGGCCTCTTCCATGTAGTCGTTGATGATGGCAAAGCGGTTGCGGCTGTCCTCAAACGCCTTCCATCCGGTGAAGTTCAGGTTCTGGGTATTGTTGACCAGGTATAGGCAACGCTGCAGTATTTCGGTTCCGCCGAGCGGTGAAAAGCTGTCAAGGTCGAGGCCGATGATGAGGTAGGCATAGTAGGCGAAGAGTGCGGTAAGCTGGTTGTCGACGTTCTCGTCGCTGTAGTTGAGTTGGTCAAACTGCGCGAATTCGAAGTTGAAGTCGGCGTCCCTGTTGTTGTAGAGCGTTGTGGTGTACTGCGAATTGTATACAGGCCGGTTGGCCTGTATCATCGCAGTGCACTCGAAGAGGTTGTTGGTTTTGTCGTATTTGTTGACGGTTATGTTGAAATTGCATACGATACGCTCGTTTTGTTGGAACTGCAATTCGGTCCATTGACGTTCGTTCACGAATTGCTCGAGCGTCTGTTTGAGGTTCTCGAACACGCTTACGTCTGTCGTTCCCACCTTACTGTGGTTGATGTTTATCTTTGCCTGCAACTCCTGGGCGTGTATGGCGGTGACAAACATCAATGCGTTTATTGTCAGCAAGATTCTCTTTATCATACTCTCTTTCAGCTTCTTTTCTTTACTGTATACCGGATTGTTCTTTCCTGTATAATGCCTTTTTCTTTCCTGTATAATGGATTTGTGGCTCTATCGCATTATCTCCGACAGGTGTGAAACGATGTCACTTGCCACTTCGTCCTTGCTCTTTTTGGGGTACTCACGTGCTCCTTCGGCCGATATTATGGTTATCTGATTCTCGTCGGAACCGAAGCATGTGCCCTTGTTGCGCAGCGAGTTGAGCACGATGAAGTCGAAATTCTTCTTCCGCAGCTTGCCTTCGGCGTTGGCCTTTTCGTCGTTTGTCTCGAGTGCGAAGCCTGCCAGACGCTGGCCTTCACGTTTTCTGCGGCCCAGTTCTGCGGCAATGTCGTGCGTGGGACAGAGCTTGATGACGAGGTCTTCCTTGCCGCGCTTGATCTTTTCCGGCGCGATTGCCTCCGGACGGAAGTCGGCAACGGCGGCGCACAGTATGGCCGCATCGCAGCGGTCGAACTCTTCCAGGGCTTTGTCATACATCTGTCCGCAACTCTCCACGTCTATTCTCGTGATGCCGGCATGGCGGGTCTTCAGCGTGACGGGCCCTGTTATCAGTGTCACTTCGGCACCGCGTGCGGCACATTCTTCGGCAAGTGCAAATCCCATCTTGCCGCTTGAGTAATTGCCGATGAACCTTACGGGGTCTATTTTCTCGTAGGTCGGTCCGGCCGTTATCATGATACGGCGGCCCTGAAGGTCGTGTCGGCATTCGGAGAAGAACTCGTCGAGCACGCGGACAATGGCTTCCGGCTCCTCCATACGGCCTTTCCCTTCAAGTCCGCTGGCCAGAAAACCGCTCTGCGGCTCGATGATGTGGTTGCCGAAAGAGCGCAACCGGTCAAGGTTTTGCTGTGTCGACGGATGGGCATACATGTCGAGATCCATCGCGGGAGCGATGAAAACGGGTGCTTTCATCGAAAGATACGTCGTTATGAGCATGTTGTCGGCCACGCCTCCGGCCATTTTCCCGAGTGTCGCCGCCGTGCACGGGGCTATCAGCATGGCATCGGCCCAAAGGCCAAGAGATACATGACTGTTCCACGTTCCGTCGCGCTGTGAGAAGAACTCGCTGATGACGGGTTTGCGTGTCAGCGCCGAGAGCGTGATGGGAGTGATGAACTCTTTGCCTGAGGGCGTGATGACCACCTGCACTTCTGCTCCCTTTTTTATCAGTTCGCGTATGATGTAGCAGGCCTTGTATGCCGCTATCGAGCCGGTAATGCCCAATACTATCTTTTTACCTTTTAGCATGTCTGCTTGCAATATTATATCAGTTTGCTTTCGCGCAGTCGTATACGCGTGAGCACTTGTTTGGTGTTGTATGTGAAATCGCCGGCAAGTATCCAGCTGTAATATCCCGGATCGAATCTCAATACCTGTGATACGGGTATGCCCTTATGCTTGCCAAAGTTGAACACCTCGGTCATCTGGGGCTTTCCGTCCTTGCCGATGACGGGCTTTCCGTTCTTGTCTTTCACCTCACTCCATACGATGCGGCCGGCAAAGTCGACGTTGTTGTTCTGGCGTGAGAAGTCTGCAAGAAAGGCAATGTCGTTCTGCAACTGGCGCTCTTTGTCGGGTTCCGTCTCCGGACTGTATTTGTCCAGTTGTCCCATAAGCACGCGATAGGTCGCTTCTGTGTCCTGGTCGGCACGGTGAGCCTCGAAGTCTTCTTCCATCTCCCGCCCGCAATAAAACTTGTAAGCGGCGGCCAGATTGCGGCGTTCCATCTTGTGGAAGATGGTTTGGGCGTCGACAAGGCGGCATTTCGAGAAGTCGAAATCGATGCCGGCGCGCAAAAATTCCTCTGCAAGCAGCGGTATGTCGAAGTGGTTGGAGTTGAAACCGGCAAAGTCGCATCCCCTGAACGAGTCGCTAAGCCGGGCGGCTATGGCCTTGAATGTCGGCTTACCCTGCACGTCGGCATCGCTTATTCCTGTAAGCGATGTGACGAGTTCGGGTATGGGGCGCTCGGGATTTATCAGCTCATTGCCGCGTTCTTCACGTCCGTCCGGATATACCTTGATGTATGATATCTGTATAACCCTGTCTTTAACGAGGTCCAAGCCTGTCGTTTCGAGGTCGAAAATGACAAGCGGTTTCTGTAAGTTCAGCTTCATCTTTCCTGTTCTAATCGTTTATAAGCATGGGCATCATCAGCATCAGCACGTCCTGATTCTCCGGCTGTTCCACCGGAACGACAAGTCCGGCGCGGCTCGGATCGGCAAGATGAATCATTATTTCCTGGCTGTCGAAGTTGCTGAGTATCTCTATAAACGACGAACCCTTGAATCCGATGCTCATCGTCTGTCCGGTATATTCGCACGACATTCTCTCCGTTGCGGTCTTCGAGAAGTCGTAATCTTCGGCGTCAAGCTGCAGTATACCGTTCTCGATATGGAATCTTATCAGGTTGCTTGAGTCGTTGGCAAAGGGTTGCACGCGGCGCAGTGCGCTCAGCAGGGCCACACGGTCGATGGTTATCTGGTTGGGATTGTTCTGCGGAATGACCGAGTTATAGTTGGGGTAGCGGCCCTCTATCAGCCGGCATACGATGGTTCCGTCGCCGTAGTTGATGTCTGCATTGTGTTCGTCAAACCTTATTGTCACATCGCCGGAGTCTTTCGACAGAAGGTTTTTGAGCAGTGTGGCCGGCTTCTTGGGAAGCGTGAACGAGGCCGGGGTGTCGCCGCAGTTGATGTTGAATATCTTGTTGCGCACCAGTTTGTGGCCGTCGGTGGCCACTATCGACAGACAGTCGGGCTTCAGGTCAAAGTACAGTCCGTTCATTATCGGGCGCAGTTCTTCCTGTGCGGTGGCGAAAAGCGAGCGGTTGATGTTGTCGGCGAGAATGTTGCTTGCTATTGTTATCGTGGTGGCATTGCCGCCAATCTCCTGAGCTTGGGGAAATTCGTCGGCGTTTTCCACCGGCAGCGAGAAGTGTCCGTTCTGGTAACTTATGCGTGCGAGATTTTCCTGCTGGCTTATTTCAAACGTTATGGGCTGCTCGGAAAATCCCCTTACGGCTTCGAGCAGGTCGTGATTGCCTATGGCAAACTTTCCGTTTCCGTCGCTTTCTGTCAGTTCAACTGATGTCTTCATCGTGTTTTCACTGTCGGATGCAGTCAGGTACAGGATGTTATTTTCCACTTCGAACACAAAGTCAGCCAGTATGGGCAGTGAGTTCTTGCTGTTGATGACTCTCGATAAGGCCACGAGTTTGCTGCTGAGTGCCGTACTTGATAATGTAAATTTCATGCTTATTTGATTTTTGTTTTGTCTGTTATGATACTGACTACAAAAATACTAAATAACTGCGTGAAGAACAAAAATATTATTGAAAAATGCTCAAATTAGAACTATTTTTAGTAATTTCGCAATCTGAAAAAGGCAAATCAACATTATATAATAAGAATAAGAAATGGAAATAACAGGTAAAATCATCGCTGTGCTTCCTGCAAACAGCGGCGTATCGGCACGCACGGGCAATCCGTGGATGTCGCAGGAATATGTTTTGGAGACTCATGATCAGTTCCCGCGCAAGTGCTGTTTCAGAATATTCGGCGAAGATCGCATCAAGCAGTTCAACATACAGGCCGGTGAAGAGCTGACCGTATCTTTCGATATTGACGCGCGTGAATACCAGGGCCGGTGGTTCAACAGTATCAATGCATGGGCCGTAAACCGTGCCGCACAGACTCAGCCGGAGGCCCAGCCCGCTGCCGGCGCAGCACCTTTCCCCCCTGCACAGCCTGCTGCCGGTGCCGCACCTTTTGCAGAACAGACGCAGACACAGGGCGAAGGCAGTACAGACGATCTGCCTTTCTGATAAGGAAATGTACGGACAGACAAAACCAATAACCCTATACAACAAACCGGCCTGCGAACTGTCGCAGGCCGGTTTGTTGTATGTACCAATTCACATTCTGCCAACGGCCAGACTCACTTCAGCCCAACAGCATGCCTGTCTGGTATACGGCGGCCGACACTATCCATGCAAGTGCCGTGGTGTATACGGCTGCGAACAATGCCCATCGCCACGATCCGCTTTCGTGCTTTATGGCCACGATGGTGGCAACACATGGAAAATATATCAGTACGAAGAGCAAGTAGCAGAATGCTATGAGCGGGGTTATGCCGTTGTCCGACATCTTCTGATACAGGGTAGTGTATTTGTCGGTTGCCTGGCCATTGCCGTTATCTTCATCGGCAACACTGTCGCTGCCACTGTAAAGCACTCCGATTGTGGAGGCAACTATCTCCTTTGCGCCCACACCGGCTATCAGTCCGACGTCGAGACGCCAGTCGAAGCCCTGTGCCTTGAACACCGGTTCGATGGTTTTGCCTATTCTTCCGATGTAGCTCTGCTCCTGTTGCTGTTGTGGGGTGAGGCTGCTGTCGTGCGGGAAGTAGCCGAGTGCCCATACAATGATGCTGGCCACGAGGATGATGCCGCCCATCTTTTTCAGATATTGCTTGCCTTTCTCCCATGTGTGGCGCATGATGGTCTTGCCTGTGGGGAAGCGGTATGGTGGCAGTTCCATCACGAACGGCAGGTCTTCGCCCTTCACTATCCAGCGGCTGAATATCCTGCTCATTATCACGGAGAGCACAATGCCGATGGCATAAAGCGAAATCATGATGATGCTTTGGTACTGCACGGCGAAGAACGTTCCGGTTATCATGATATAGATAGGCAGTCGGGCGGAGCAGCTCATCAGCGGAAGTATGAGCATGGTGATTAGTCGTGAGCGCCGGCTTTCGATGGTTCGGGTGCTCATTATGGCCGGTACGTTGCAGCCGAATCCCATGATAAGCGGTATGAACGACTTTCCGTGCAGCCCCATCTTGTGCATGAGTTTGTCCATGATGAAGGCGGCGCGGGCCATGTATCCGGAGTCTTCCATGAACGAGATGAATCCGTAGAGTATCAGTATCTGCGGCAGGAAGACGATGACGGCCCCCACACCTCCTATTATTCCGTCGACAAGCATGTCCTTGAGCGGGCCTTCCAGCAGTGTGGCACTCAGCATATCGGCGAGTGCCGATATACCGCTGTCAATCCAATCCATGGGATATTGGCCGAGAGAGAACGTGGCCTGGAACATCACATATATCAGCAATAGGAAAACGGGAAAGCCTATATACTTGTTCGTTATTATGCTGTCGATGGCGTGTGTCACCTGATATGTGTCCTGCTTGTTTCCTTTTTCATATCCCGCTTCCTGCAGGGCACCGTGTATGAATCCGTATTTGGCGTTCATGATGGCCGTCTCGCAGTCTTCGCCGGTCTCCTTGTTTATGCGCTCGGCCTGCCTGTCACGTATCCCGATGATTTGTTTTCCGTTGGGCAGCGAGTGCACCATGCGTTCTGTCTCGGAGTCCATTTCGAGCAGTTTTATCGACAGATAGCGCGTGGAGTACCTGTGCCTTATCTGTTCGTCCTGCTGCAGTTCGCCCTTTACGGCCTCTATGCTTTCCTCTATCTGCGGGCCATGGTTGAGGTGTATGTGCCGGTATACACTGTTGTTGGGACGGTTGCCGTGGGCAAAGTCTTCTCCGTGCTCTTCCTGCCGGTGTCCCTTGTCGTACGTCTCGTGCCAGTCGCGTATGTCGGCCGCCACCTCCGGGTTGATGTTTCCGTCTTTGTCGAGAAAGTCAACACCCTCATACATGTTGATGATGATATGGAAGAGCATGTCGACACCCCTGCCTGTCTTGAATACCGTTGGCACCATCGGCACACCGAAAAGCCGTCCGAGCATCTTGTGGTCAAGTTTGTCACCGCGGCTTTCAAACTCGTCGTACATGTTGAGTGCGCATATCATGCGCAGGTGCATGTCGACGAGTTGTGTCGTGAGATAGAGGTTGCGCTCTATGTTGCTGGCGTCGATTACGTTTATTACTATATCCGGCGTCTTCTCGATTATCTGTTTGCGCACGTAAAGCTCTTCGGGACTGTAGGCGGAGAGCGAGTATGTTCCGGGCAGGTCGACGATGTTGAACTCGTATCCCTCGAAAACGGCGTGCCCCTCTTTGGCGTCCACCGTCACTCCCGAGTAGTTACCGACACGCTCGTGTGCGCCGGACGCGAAGTTGAACAGTGAGGTCTTGCCGCAGTTGGGGTTGCCTACAAGGGCCACGTTTATGGTGCGGCGCTTCTTCATGGCCGCCGCCTTAAGCTGTTTGTCGGTCAGGGTGAAGTCGCAGGGGGCGTATCCCGCCACCTCGTTTCTGGCTTGCGGCCTTGCATCGTCGCTTTCCAGCCGTATCGCTTCCTCCACCGATATTATCTCGATCATGTCGGCTTCGTTGTGGCGCAGCGACACTTCATATCCCATTATCTTATATTTCACAGGGTCTTGGAGCGGGGCGTTGAGCAGCACTTCCACTACTTTGCCCTTGATGAATCCCATTTCGACGATACGTTTGCGGAAACCGCCGTGTCCCAATACCTTTACTATTACTCCTTTTTCTCCTGTTTTTAATTCAGAAAGTTTCATGTTCGCGTCTTTTAATTTTGCAAAAGTAAGATAAATTAGCCGCAAATGTGTTGCAGTTTGTAGGAATCAGTGTAAAATACCTACAAATGATGATGCCGTGAGCGGCTGTCTACAACATACTTGCCGCGGCGATGTAGAATGTCAGTTCAACAATAAGGAAGAGCGCCCCGCAGCAGTCGCCGGTATATCCGCGCAGTCTTCTCCATATCAGAAGGTAGACAAAATACATCACGATGCATGGGGCGAATATCAGAACCTGCCAGTCGATGCCCGTGCCGTGCATTATATATATGTATAGGGCGAGCGGCAACAGCCCCTCAACAGCAAGCCATATACTTGCCGCGAGGTTCATTCTGCCATATCCGCTCCTTTCTTTTGTTTCTTCTACGATGTCTGCATGGGGCATCATCATGGTAATCTGTGCCGCCACCATCTTGGCAAACGGATCGGCGGCAAGGATGGTCAGGGCGGCCGCGGTGCGTGGCATGGCCGTCAGGGCGGCAAACAGCAGCAGCTCGTATGTCACCATACAAATCACGCCATAGGCCCCCAAGTGCGGGTATTGCATTATGCTGAGGATGAGCCGGCGGTCGGTGCCTCTGCAGCCGAAGGCGTCGGCGAAGTGGCACAGGCCGCTTTCGTGCCGTGCTCCGGTTAGCAACAGGCGCGACGCCATGGCCAGAACGACGGCGATGGAGTGGGGAAGCCAGAGCGAGCCCGCCCACAGTACGGCGGCCATAACGCCGGCGGTGAGCCATCCGGTCAGTGGCCAGTGCTCCGCCGCACGGCGGTAACACTGTTGTGGCGGCTCATGCAAACGCCGCAGGGGCAGGCGCGTGAAGAAGATGAACGATGCCCACAGGCGGTCGTACCATTTGGAATTGTTCAGTGATATTTGCATTGTCGAAGCTGTACTTTTGTTGAGTGTCTTTGCAGAACTGCAATTTTTGTCCACAAAGTTAGTGTATTTACGAGACACGGCAAAGTGCGGCGCTATCTTTTTTCATATCTTTTTGCCATATAAATGTAAAATCAAATCGTCAAAACGGCCTCAAATCCATAATTCTGTTATTAAATATTGTGCTTGTCTAAAAGGTTTGGCGGTTATCCGGATTTTTGTTTACTTTGCAAGCGTAATCAAACAAATACAGGATAACATTATGAACAGTAGTTTTACAATTAAAAACGTTAGTAGTATGAAAAAGCAAGTTTTGATGTTTGCGATCGCAGCAATGGCGGCACAGACAATGTCAGCTCAGACATTAACAGAGAGCAAGTTTACAGACAACTGGTACATCGGCATCAATGGCGGGGCCAACTTCAAGACCACCCACACCTCGATGTTCCGCAACCTCAACCCTTCGGCCGGCCTGCGCATAGGCCGCAACATCACCCCCGTATTCGGTGTGGCAGCAGAGGGAGAGGCATATTTTGACAACAAGGGAAGTGCTTACGAGACGGGTACATTCCTGAAAGGCATCAACGTATCGCTGCTCGGAACGACCAATTTCAGCAATCTTTTCGGGGGCTATACCGGCGAGCCGAGAGTGTTTGAAGTTGTCGGAGTGTACGGAATTGGATGGGGGCACGCCTTCCATACCGAGAGTAACAAACTGCCGCGCGAGAACGTCATGACATCGAAACTCGGCATCGACTTCACGTTTAACCTTGGTGAATCAAAGGCATGGCAGATATACCTGGAGCCCAATATCACCTACGGCATGAACATGGACGGTGACAAGACGCACTTCAACTCTAACAACTCGGCCCTGGGGCTCCTGCTCGGTGTCAACTATAAGTTCGGCAACAGCAACGGCACACACAACTTCGCGTTGGCCGATTTGCGCGACCAGGCAGAGATAGACGCCCTCAACGGCAGGATAAACGAGCTGCGCAGCGATGTCATGGCCCGCGACAACGAGATAGCGGCAGGCCGCCGTGCCATCAACGATCTGGAGCGACAGCTGCGTGAAAAGGACCGTCCGGTGATAGTGGAGGAGACCACCACGACCAATGTCAACGTGCTCCAGCCGTCGGTAATCTTCCGTCAGGGCAAGAGCACCATCGACGCGGCGCAGTATGCAAGCATATCCATGATAGCCACATACATGAAGAATCACCCCGAGTCGAAGATACTCATAAAGGGCTACGCATCCCCCGAAGGCAACATGGAGTTCAACCAGCGTCTCTCCGAAGCACGCGCCACGGCTGTGAAGAACGCCCTCGTAAAGCGCTACGGAGTGAAATCCGACCGCCTTACCACGCAGGGTATGGGAGCCACGGACAAGATGTTTGACGAACTGGACTTCAACCGTGTGGTTGTATTTATCGACACAACAAAGTAAGGTGTGGGTTTTGAATTACGAATTTTGAATTTTGAATTACGAGTTGTCGGCTTGCGCCGATTACGAATTTTGAATTACGAGTTACCCCAACAGTCTCCCGCAGGCATAATTCGTAATTCAAAATTCTTAAT
>NZ_URNN01000096.1 GCF_900549175.1 uncultured Prevotella sp.
CGGTCGCTGCCGCTGACCTTCTTAAACAGCTCCTCGAGCGCCTTATTCTCATACTTTTCGCCGTCGCCCTTGAGCGCGTCGGCAACGTCTGCGTCGATACGGACAAACTTTACATTACGGTCACTCTCGATGACGTTGATATACTGCGTATCAAGGACCTTATCGAGCAGCGCCACCTCTATGCCCTCGCTCTCGAACATCGAGATATACTGAGCCTGAGCCGCCTTGTCGGTCGCATAGTAGACGGTGTTCTCGTGCTTTGCCTTTGCCGCCTCGAGATACTCGTCCACGGTGCGGAAGCCGCCGGAGGTCAGGGGCAGGAGCAGCGCGCTCTTTACGCGGTCATAGAACTTTCTGTCGCGCAGGCAGGCATACTCTACGAACACCTTGAGATCGCTCCAGAGCTTTTCGTACGCCTCGCGGTCGGTATTGAACATTCCGGTGAGCTTGTCGCAGACCTTCTTTACGATGTGCGCCGAGACCTTGGAAACGTATGCGTTATTCTGGAGATAGGAACGCGAGACGTTCAGCGGCAGCTCGGGGCAGTCGAGCACGCCCTTGAGCATGAGCATGTACTCGGGAATTACCTCCTTGATATTGTCGGCGACGAACACCTGATTGTAGTAGAGCTTGACCTGACCCTCAAGGCTCTCAAATTCGCTGCCGATGCGCGGGAAGTAGAGTATGCCGGTGAGGTTGAACGGATAGTCGACGTTGAGGTGAATCCAGAACATCGGCTCGTCCTGCATGGGGTAGAGCGTGCGGTAGAACGACTTGTAGTCTTCGTCCTTGAGCGTGCTCGGAGCCTTTGTCCAGAGCGGCTCCACATTATTTATAATGTTGTCCTCGTCGGTGTCCACCTGCTTTCCGTCCTTCCACTCCGTCTTCTTTCCGAAGGCCACGGGCACGGGCAGGAACTTGCAGTACTTGTTGAGCAGCTCCTGTATCTTGCCCTTCTCGAGGAATTCCTTGCAGTCATCGTCGATGTAGAGTATTATGTCGGAGCCGCGTCCCTCCTTCTCGGCGTCGTCAATCTCGTAGGCGGGGCTGCCGTCGCAGCTCCATTTCACGGCTTTCGCGCCCTCCTTGTGGCTGCGTGTCACTATCTCCACCTTCTTGCTGACCATGAACGACGAGTAGAAGCCGAGTCCGAAGTGGCCGATTATGTTGTTGGCGTTGTCCTTGTACTTCTCAAGGAAGTCGTTCACTCCCGAGAAGGCAATCTGGTTTATGTACTTGTCTATCTCCTCTTCGGTCATGCCGATGCCGCGGTCGCTGATGGTGATGGTGCCCGCCTTGTCATCTACGGAGACGTGTACCGTAAGGTCGCCGAGTTCGCCCTTGAACTCGCCCTTGTCGGCAAGCGTCTTCAGCTTCTGCGTGGCGTCGACGGCGTTCGACACCATCTCGCGCAGGAAAATCTCATGATCCGAATACAAGAACTTTTTGATGACGGGGAATATGTTCTCGGTTGTAACCCCGATATTACCTTTCTGCATTGTGTTTTGTTTTGTTATATGGTTGTTGTTTTGTTGCTCTTGTTCCTTGTCTGTACGAAAGCAAATAGTGTGCCAAAACGTCATGGCGGTGTGGAATGGCACATGGCGGTGGGTGAATTGTCGGTTAGCGGGTGATTTTTTGATTGCCGGACGATTTTCGATGATAATATCTGTGGGTCTTAGAAAGAAAATTGTTAACTTTGCCTTTGATAAAAACAAAATCTGAAAACCAAATGACAGAACCTGAAATTTCCGAAAAACTGATAGCTGACTATTACAGGCAGCATGTTGAAGAGGTGAAGGCCTTTGTCTCGAAGAGCATGGATTGTGCGGCGGAAAGCGAGGATATCGTGCACAACATATTTCTGAAGTTGCTCGAATCCGGCAGGATGATTTCGGCCGTCACGCTGCCGTGCCTTGTGTATACGATGGCGCGCAATATGATATGTGACCACTGGAGACACCGCGTTTCGGTGGAAGAGTATGAGCACTACATACGCAAGACGGCGGGAGGTGACCGTGGCGAAGACTGCTGTTCGGTGTATTCGGCAGTGGAAATGGGTGAGATTCTGGAACGGGGCATAGCCCGGCTGTCGGACCGGCAGCGCAACATTTACCGTCTGAACGTTGTCTGCGGCATGCAGGTGTCTGAAATATCGGAGTATCTTGACGAGAACTACAAAAGCGTGGAAAACCGTTTGGGCGCGGCACGCAAGGTGATGAGGAGATATATGAAGCACATGCTGGCCTGAGAAAACGGGGGATATGTATAAGAAAAGCACCATAATTGCCGTTATTTGAAAGAAATATTGTACTTTTGCAGTGTTTTTAAAGCATAGACAATTATGTTTAAGAGAAAGAAAAGATGGCACGTTGATCCATCGCAGGGAATCACCGAACTGGATAAAAAGGTGATGTATTGGGAGAACAAAGGCAAGCTTGTACCTACGCGTGACTTGATTCTGACGCCTGAGCAGATAGAGGGCATCAGAAAGAGCGGCGAGGTGAACACCGGCGTTCTCGACGAGGTGGCGAAGCATATACATGCAGGCATGAATACACTCGAGATAGACAAGATTTGTTATGACTATTGCGTGGGGCACGGTGCCGTGCCGGCATGCCTCAATTATGAGGGATTTCCCAAGAGCGTGTGCACGAGCATAAACGAAGTGGTGTGCCACGGCATCCCCAAGGAAGAGGATGTATTGCAGGAGGGAGACATCATCAACGTTGATTTCACGACCATTCTCGACGGCTATTATGCCGATGCTTCCCGAATGTTCGTCATCGGCAAGACCACTCCGGAGAAGGAACAGCTCGTGCGTGTGGCAAAGGAATGTCTCGAGATAGGCGCCGAAGCCGCCAAACCCTATTGCTTTGTGGGCGACATCGGGCATGCCATACAGAAGCATGCCGACAAGTATCACTACGGTGTGGTGCGCGACCTCTGCGGCCATGGGGTGGGACTGAAGTTCCACGAAGAGCCGGAGGTGGCCCATTACGGCTACCGCGGCACTGGCATGCTGCTCGTGCCCGGTATGGTGTTCACCATCGAGCCGATGATAAACATGGGCACGTGGAAGGTGTTCATCGATGCCGACGACGAGTACGGATGGGAGGTGATAACCGGCGACGAGAAGCCCAGCGCACAGTGGGAGCACACGTTCCTCATGACAGAACACGGTGTGGAGATTTTGACTCATTAAGATATGGCGGAAAAAAAAGGCATATATATATTAGGTATAGAGAGCAGTTGCGACGACACGTCGGCGGCAGTGCTCTGCGACGGTGTGCTGTTGAGCAATGTCACGGCAAGCCAGGAGATACACCGCAGCTACGGAGGCGTGGTGCCGGAGCTTGCCTCGCGTGCCCACCAGCAGAATGTTGTGCCGGTGGTGGATCAGGCCATAAAGCGCGCGGGGATAACTAAAGAGCAGCTTGCGGCCGTAGCTTTCACGCGCGGTCCGGGACTGATGGGCTCACTGCTCGTGGGCGTGAGCTTTGCCAAAGGTTTTGCGCGCTCGCTCGGCATACCGCTCATCGACGTCAACCATCTGCAGGGGCATGTGCTCGCCCACTTCATACGCGAGGCCGGGTCGGATGCTCCCGTGCCTCCGCTGCCGTTCCTGTGCCTGCTTGTCAGCGGCGGAAATTCGCAGATTGTGCGGGTGAACGCCTACAACGACATGGAGGTGCTCGGGCAGACTATAGACGATGCGGCCGGTGAGGCCATCGACAAGTGCTCGAAGGTGATGGGGCTCGGCTATCCCGGAGGCCCGATAATAGACCGCCTGGCGCGTCAGGGCAATCCGCATGCCTATAAGTTTGCCGAGCCGCAGATACCGGGATTGGACTACAGTTTCAGCGGTCTGAAAACCTCGTTCCTCTATTCGTTGCGTGACTGGACGGCGTCGGAGCCCGACTTCATCGAAAGGCACAAGGAAGACATTGCCGCCAGTCTGGAGTATACCATCGTCGATATCCTGATGAAGAAACTGCGCAAGGCCGTAAAACAGACGGGCATCAGGCATGTGGCCGTGGCCGGGGGAGTGAGTGCCAACAACGGTTTGCGCAATGCTTTCCGCGACCATGCAGCCCGCTACGGATGGACAATCTACATCCCGAAGTTCAGCTATACCACCGACAATGCGGCAATGATAGGCATCACGGGATATTACAAGTATTTGGACGGAGACTTCTGCAGCATCGACAAGCCTGCATTCTCGAAAGTAACATTTAAATAAAAACATATGGATTTTGAAAGCAAGATAATAAGCAGAGAGATAAGTCTGCAACTCTGGGAGATGGAAAAGACCCTTGGCACGGCCGAGAGCTGCACCGGAGGACGTATAGCCGAGGCTATCATCTCCATGCCCGGAGCATCGAAATATTTCAAGGGCGGAATCATTTCTTATGTCAACGAGGTGAAGGAAAACCTGCTCGGAGTGGATCACGGCCTGCTGGAGGAAAAGACGGCCGTGTGCGAGGAGGTGGCCGTAGAGATGGTGAAGGGCGCCTGCAAGACGCTTGGCACCGACTATGCCATAGCGGCCACCGGCATAGCGGGACCTTCGGGCGGCACTCCCGAGATACCCGTCGGAACGATATGGCTTGCATGCGGCTCGGCTGACAAGGTGGTGACGTTAAAGATAGACGAAGACAACGGCCGCGACATCAATCTTGCCGTGGCCACCAACAAGGCCCTGCAGATGTTCCTCGACTTTTTGAAAGAAGAGACTAACAGTGCGGAAGATGCCGATGCAGAGGAGTCAAGATAGTGCAATAGACGGAATAATATAAAATATTTCTTAAAATATTGATTCTTTCCGAATAATATTTTGGATATTCTAAAAAATATGCTAACTTTGCACTCTGTTTGGAATAAGTTATAAAAAAGGAATCAAAAACTTAGATAGAAATGTCGAAGATTTGTCAGATTACGGGAAAGAAAGCACAGATAGGTAATCATGTGTCCCACTCAAAACATCGCACCAAGCGCAGCTTTGATGTCAATCTGTTCAGCAAGAAATTCTACTATGTAGAGGAGGATTGCTGGATCAGTCTGAAGATAAGCGCCGCAGGATTGCGCATGATTAACAAGGTGGGTCTCGACGCCGCTCTTAAGCAGGCTGTAGCAAAGGGATTTTGCGAGTGGAAGGACATTAAAGTAATAGGAGACTAAGCACTATGGCAAAGAAAGCAAAAGGCAACAGAGTACAGGTTATTCTGGAGTGTACTGAGATTAAGAATAGCGGACTGCCCGGCACAAGCCGTTACGTTACTACCAAGAATCGTAAGAACACTCCCGAGAGAATGGAATTGATGAAGTACAATCCTATTATGAAGAAGATGACACTTCACAAAGAGATTAAATAACTAACAATATAGCTCTTAAGATATGGCAAAGAAAACCGTCGCCACCCTCCATGAAGGTTCAAAGGATGGGCGTGCTTATACAAAGGTCATCAAGATGGTGAAGAGCCCCAAGACCGGTGCTTACATCTTTGATGAGCGTATGGTTCCTAACGAAGACGTTACGAACTTCTTTAAGTAAAGATTTTATCTTATAACTTATTAATAAAAAGAAAGGATGTACTTTTGTGTACATCCTTTCTTTTTTGCGTGTGTGCAGTGGGCGCAGCTATTCGTGATGGTAAGGTTCACCCTTTATGATGGTGCATGCCCTGTACAGTTGTTCGGTGAAAATGAGGCGTACCATCTGGTGTGAGAACGTCATCTTTGAGAGTGACACCATGTCGTCAGCCCTGTCATACACCTGTTGTGAGAAGCCGTAGGGGCCTCCGATGATGAACACGAGCCTGCGCACGGTGTTCTGCTTTTGCGTGAGCCATCTTGCAAACTCCATGCTCCGGTATTCCTTGCCGTGCTCGTCCATCAGCACCACGCAGTCGGTCGGCTGCAGATATTTGGCTATCAGTTCGCCTTCCGCCTGTTTCTGTTGGTTTTCGGTGATGTTCTTGGTGTTTTTAAGTTCCGGGATAGTGATCGTTTCAAACGGCATGTAATGGTTTATACGCTGTACATATTCACTGATGCCGGCAGCGAAATGCTTGTCGTTGGTTTTTCCTATGAGGATTAGCAGTGTTTTCATAGAAATTCTTCATATTCCTTTTTCCGTTTCGGATTCATGGGGAACCAACCCTTCAGCACACGTTCCCTTTGCTCGTAGAGTTCTACAATCGACCATATCAGCGAGGCTCCCGTTATGCCGAGCAGCGACGAAACGACGACGTTCTCAATGAACAGGGCCGCTATGATGGCTGCCAGACCCGTTACCAGAAACACCCACCAAAAGCGTACGCCGGTGTAGTATTCTGTCTTTATCACGATGGGGTGCAATGCTCCTATTATGAGGAGGGTGCATGATGCAATCAATAGTCCTGTGAAATACATGTTCATGTTGTTGTGTCTTTTTGTTATGTTTTGTTGTTTGTTATGTTTGTTTCGGTTTCCATGATGTGTTGCAGGCACTGTTATCTCAGGTCGATTATCTCAGCCTCGGGATGTGTCTTGCGGTTGAATCTGAACATGTTGTCGTTCAGTTTGGCCTTCTTGAAGTTGCTGATGGTTATCACGTTCCACCTTGTTCCCTGCTTCATCTTGATTTGCGAGGGCACGCATGTCGACCTGTTGGCATAGATGTACATCTCCTGCAGCTTGCGCTTGCTGTCGGTTGCAGTCAGGTGTATCTCGTAGTTGTTGCCCTGGTTTTTCATGCTGTACTTGAATCCCGTCTTGTATATGTTTATGAAGTTATACGGATTGATGGCCTGCAACTCGCTTTCGGTCGGGGTGCTTACGTTCACCTCGTTGTTGCCTTTCATGTAGGTCCATTGCGTCTTGCCGTCAAACCACACGTCGGCCTGCGTGGTGGTGGCGTGAAACATCTTTCCCTTCACCGATATTGTGCCGCCAAGCGACTTCGCCTTGCCGTCGGAGATACTGAAATTAGCCGTAACGCCGGTTCGGTTGCTCACCGTTGCTGCTATCTTGTCGAGCACGCTTCTGGCCGTCTGTCCCATCATTATGCTGCACATCAGCAGCGAAATCAATGTCAGTCCTGTTCTTTTCATTGTCTTTTCTTTGTTTTATGATTGTTTGTCCTCATGTTGCTGCGTGTCTGCCGGCAGTTCCGTTTCACGCCGTACCTCCGTCATCTCTTCGTCCATGCGCTCAGCAGATTGTCAAGACTCACCTCGTCCTGTATCATCACCTCACGAGGCTTGCTGCCCATGGCGGCACCCACCACGCCCACTTTCTCCAGCTGGTCCATCAGCCGGCCGGCGCGGTTGTAGCCTATCGAGAACTTGCGCTGTATCAGACTTGTGCTTCCCGACTGGTTGAGCACTATCAGTCGTGCCGCCTCTTCGAACAACGGGTCGAGATGCTGTATGTCGACATCTGCAGAGCCTTCGGCTCCGCCACCGTTGTCGGTGTCGGGTTCCGGCAGTTCGAACGGTGTGGGATAGCCTTGCTGCTTGGCTATGAACCCGTTTATGTTCTCCACCTCCGGCGTGTCCACGAAGGCGCACTGCACGCGTACAGGCTCGTTGCCGTTGAGTATGAGCAGGTCGCCGCGGCCTATCAGCTGGTTGGCTCCCGGGCGGTCGAGGATGGTTTTCGAGTCGATCATGGCGCTTACCTTGAAGGCTATGCGTCCCGGGAAGTTGGCTTTGATGTTACCCGTGATAATGGTTGTGGTGGGGCGTTGCGTGGCTATTATCATGTGTATGCCCACGGCGCGTGCCAGCTGCGCTATGCGTGCTATGGGCAGCTCTATCTCTTTGCCTGCGGTCATTATCAGGTCGCCGAACTCGTCGATTACTACGACGATGTACGGCATGAACTTGTGTCCTTTCAGCGGGTTTAGCTGCCTTTCCTTGAACTTCTTGTTGTATTCCTTTATGTTTCTGGCTCCGGCCATCTTCAGCAGGTCGTATCGCGTGTCCATCTCCTTGCACAGGCTGTTGAGTGTGCGCACCACCTTTGTCACATCCGTTATGATGGGTTCCGAATCCTCGTCGGGCACCTTGGCCAGAAAATGGTTTGCTATCGGGCCGTATATGCTGAACTCCACCTTCTTCGGGTCTATCAGCACTATCTTCAGCTCCGCCGGATGCTTCTTGTACAGCAGCGAGGTGATGATGGCGTTCAGTCCCACCGACTTTCCCTGGCCCGTTGCGCCGGCAACGAGCAGGTGCGGTATCTTGGCCAGGTCGAACATGTAGACCTCGTTCGTGATGGTCTTGCCGATGGCACATGGCAGTTCCATGTTGCTTTCCTGAAATTTCTTCGAGTTCAGTATGCTCTCCATCGACACGATGTTGGGCTTGGCGTTGGGCACCTCTATACCGATGGTTCCCTTTCCCGGTATCGGTGCGATGATGCGTATGCCGAGAGCCGAGAGGCTCAGCGCGATGTCGTCTTCCAGGTTGCGTATCTTCGATATGCGCACGCCCTGTGCCGGTGTTATCTCATACAGTGTTATCGTGGGGCCTACGGTGGCCTTTATGCTGCTTATCTCCACTCCGAAGTTGCGCAGCACCTCCACTATGCGGTTCTTGTTTGCCGTCTGTTCGGCCATGTCGATGTACGGCTTGCCGTCGTTCTCATACTTCTTCAGCAGGGCGAGAGTGGGGTAGTGGTAGTTCTCGAGGTCGAGCTTGGGGTCGTACGGTGCCTGTTCGTCGCCGTCTTCGTTCACCAAACTCTTTCCTTTGGCCTTTTCCTCGTCCTTGCCGAGGGTGATGTCCATATCCGGTTCTTTCTTGTCCTTCTTGTCCTTCGCGTCTTCTGCTGCCGTGCCGTCATCATTGCCGTCATTGTCTGCGGCAGGTTCCGCACCGCTGTCCTTGTCCGTCTTTGGGCCCTTGCCGCTGTCCTTTTCCGTGTCGGCCGGTGCAAATTCCTCGCTGTCGAAGTCTATCGTCTGCGCCTCCGGGTTGTCAAACACCTCGGGGTCTTCTTCCGTTTCCGGCACGGAGGGAGCCGGTTCTTCCTCCTCTTTGCCCTTGTCCCTGCCGTTGCTTATCTCAAATTTCACCCTGCTCGTGAAGTAGTTCACCGGGTTGAGCATCTTTCTCACCACATACACCGTCTCCGTGCTTATGTAGGTGAGGAATCCCACAGCCACGAGACACAGCAGTGCCGCCAGTCCCGGGGTGCCGATGAGGTTCTCTATCCATTGCGCCATGTACTGGCCGTGGTCTCCGCCGGTGTTGAATCCGCTGTCGGGAAACAGCGGCGATATGAATTTGGCGAGTGCTGTCGATGCCCACACCATGATTATGGTCATGCAGACAAACCATTTTGACAGGTTGATGATGTACACCCTCATCAGCTTCAGCGATACCATGATGAGGAACAGCGGTATCATAAACGCCGGAATACCGAAGCAGCGCTTCACGAAAAAGTTCGCCAAATATGCGCCTATCGAGCCGCAGTTGTTCATGAATTCCCTTTTCGTGTTCATTATCTCGCCTGCCACCGGTGTGTCTATAAGGCTCTGGTCGGCATTTCCCGTTGTGAAGTAGGAGATGAACGCCATCGTCATGTATATCGCCACTATCAGCGATGTCAGTCCGAGCATGAAGTTCAGCTTCTCGTTGTGAAACACTTTGTCTATGCCGATGCTTTCGCTGAATGATGTCGTATTATTTGATTTCTTACGTTTTGCCATGTCTGTTACAACTCAATTATTCTGCAAAAGTAGCAGAAAAAACTTATATTTTACAATAAACTCATAGCTTTTTTGTATTTTTGCAATTCGAAAACAGCTGATAATGAAAAAAACATTATATAACAAGTACGACAAGTCGCTGATAGCGTCGCTGCCGCGTGTGCTTTTCGAGGGGCGCATCATCGTTGTCGTGTCCGAGTCGGAAGCCGAGCGTGCTGTCGGTTATCTGCTCTCGATGCCGGTGCTCGGTGTCGATACCGAGACACGTCCGTCGTTCAAGCGGGGTGTCATTCACAATGTGGCCCTGCTGCAGGTGTCCACATACGACACCTGTTTCCTTTTCCGTTTGAACCATACCGGCATCACGCCCGCCATCAAACGCCTGCTTGAAGACACCACGGTGCCCAAGATAGGGTTGTCGCTGCACGACGATCTGACGATGTTGCGCAGGGCGGCCGACTTCGTTCCGGGCAACTTCATCGACCTTCAGAAGCACGTAAGGGAGATAGGGGTGGAAGACCTCAGCCTGCAGAAACTCTATGCCAACTTCTTCGGACAGAAGATAAGCAAGCGCGAGAGGCTCACCAACTGGGAGGCCGACGTGCTCACCGACAGGCAGAAGCTCTATGCCGCCACCGACGCCTGGACCTGCATCATGCTTTACGAAGAGCTGGTGCGTCTCAAGTCTACGGGCGACTACACGCTCGTTATGACGGATTCCGGTGCCGGCGAACAGACGCCGCAGCCGTCCGGCGATTCGCCGTCGGAACATTCAGAACAGTGAAACACCATACAATTTACATATATGTATAAGCAGATATATCTGAAGCGTGGCAAGGAAGACAGCCTGAAACGCTTCCATCCGTGGGTATTTTCGGGTGCCATCCACCATGCCGACGAAGGGATAGAAGAAGGTGAGGTGGTGAGGGTAATCACTTCCGAGGGCGATTTCATTGCCGTGGGACATTATCAGATAGGGTCGATTGCGGTGCGGGTGCTGTCGTTCCGCGACGTGCCCGTCGACGCCGCGTTCTGGGAGTCGCGCCTGCGGTCGGCCTTCGGGCTCCGTGTTGCCATGGGCATAGCCGACAACCCCACCAACAACACCTACCGTCTGGTGCACGGCGAGGGCGACTGTCTGCCCGGCCTCGTTGTCGATGTATACGGCCGTACGGCCGTCATGCAGGCCCACAGTGTGGGCATGCACGTGTGCCGCAGGGAGGTGGCGCAGGCCATCGTCGGCGTTACCGGAGGGCGTATTGACAACATTTACTACAAGAGCGAGACCACTCTGCCCTTCAAGGCCGACCTCGGACAGGAGAACGGGTTCATCATCGGCGGCAGCGACGACAACACGGCCATGGAGAACGGCCTGCGTTTCCACGTCGACTGGCTGAAGGGACAGAAGACGGGCTTCTTCGTCGACCAGCGCGAAAACCGCGCCCTGCTCGAGCGTTACGCCCACGGTCGCAAGGTGCTCAACATGTTCTGCTACACCGGCGGATTCTCCTTCTATGCCATGCGCGGCGGAGCCTCTCTGGTGCACTCAGTGGACAGCAGCGCCAAGGCCATCGAGCTTACCCGCCGCAATGTCAGTCTCAATTTCCCCGATGACGCACGCCACGAGGCTTTTTGCGAAGATGCGTTCAAGTATCTCGACGACGCGGGAAGCCTCTACGACCTCATCATCCTCGACCCGCCGGCGTTCGCAAAACACCGCGGGGCCATACGCAACGCCCTCAAGGGCTACTGTCGCCTCAACGCCAAGGCGTTCGAGAAGATACAGAGCGGCGGCATACTGTTCACGTTCTCGTGCAGCCAGGTGATAACGAAAGACAATTTCCGCAATGCCGTATTCACCGCCGCCGCCATGTCGGGCCGCAAGGTGCGCATACTGCACCAGCTGCACCAGCCGGCCGACCATCCCGTCAATATCTATCATCCCGAGGGAGAATATCTCAAGGGGCTTGTTCTGTACGTAGAGTGACACACACCGTCTTGACTGTAGAAGAAAACGTATCGGCATATATAGCGCGCCACAATATGTTGGATCTGGAGAAAAAGCATATTGTGGCCCTCAGCGGCGGGGCCGACAGCGTGGCCCTGCTGCTGATAATGCAGTCTTTGGGTTACAACGTGGAGGCCGTCCACTGCAATTTTCATCTGCGCGGCGACGAGTCGTGCCGCGACGAGCGTTTCGTCCGTGAACTGTGCGGCCGGCGCGGCGTGCCTTTCCATACCGTACACTTCGCCACCGCCGACTATGCCTCGCTGCACAAGGTGAGCATAGAGATGGCGGCACGCGAGTTGCGCTACCGCCATTTCGAGCAGCTGCGCCGCGACATCGGTGCCGCCGACATCTGCGTGGCCCATCACAGCGACGACAGCGTGGAGACGCTGCTGATGAATCTTGTGCGCGGCACCGGCATACACGGCCTTGCCGGCATACGTCCCGTCAACGGATACATACGCCGGCCGCTCCTCTGCCTCAGCCGTTCCGACATAGAAGGCTATCTCTCCGCCCTGGGGCAGGACTACGTCACCGACAGCACCAATCTTGTGGCCGACGTGACACGCAACAAGTTCAGGCTGAACATAATACCGCTGCTGAAAGAAATAAATCCCTCTGCCGCCGACAACATCCGCCGTACGGCAGAGTATGTGTCCGAAGCCGTGCGCGTGTTCGACGATGCCATGGCCGCAGGGCGCGCGCGCGTCACCGGAGCCGGCGGTGCCGAATCGCGCGGCGTCACCATTGACGTGTCGCGGCTGTCGGCCGAGCCTTCGCCGGAGTGTCTGCTGCACAGCATACTCGGCGGCTATGGCTTCACGCCCTCTCAGGTGGAGCAGGTGTATGCCGGCATCGGCGCGCCTTCGTCGGGACGGGTGTACCATTCTCCCCGTTTCGATTTGCTTATAGACCGCGGCCGCATCATCATCGAGCCGCAGTTTGTTGCGGCGGGGCCGCTGAAGATGCCGGAGCCGGGTGTATATGTCATTGCCGGCGGCCGCCGTCTGTCTGTTTCCATAGATGACATCGACAGCGGTTTCGTTCTGCCGCGATCTGCCGCTGAGGTGTGTCTCGACGCCTCCGGGGTAAGGTTTCCGCTGACTTTGCGCCCCGCCGTTGCCGGCGACCGCTTTGTCCCTTTCGGCATGCGCGGCTCTAAACTCGTCAGCGACTATCTCACCGACCGCAAGCGCACTCTTTTCGAGAAGCGCCGCAGCATGGTGCTCACCTCCGCCGACGGCGAAATTATCTGGCTTGTGGGCGAACGGCCCGACAACCGCTTCCGTATAACGGAGCGGAGCAGCAGAGCCGTGAGGCTGAAAGTTTTTGATATTTAAACTCAGAGAGAATTTTTAAACGCAAAGGCGCAGAGACACAGAGATTTATATTTAAACGCTAAGGCGCAAGGGCGCAAAGGTTTTTTTTA